>JBGSWT010000793.1:0-23705 GCA_041751815.1 Pseudonocardiaceae bacterium | reverse complement strand
TCTGCTGGCTGCTCGACCACGGCGCAGCCTGCGCGGTGCTGTCCACCCCGGCGCGGGACAAACGCGCCGGAGCTGGGCACCCAGGGCCGTTCAACCCGTCCCATGTACGGGAGTGGACAAAGGCGAGTTCCGGGCCTTCGTGGCGAGTTTCCCGGTGGCGATCGAGCGGTTCGAGTTGACCCGCGACGACGACGGCGGGGGCGGGCTGACAACCCAGCTCGTCGTCGTGACGCGACCTGCCGAGGAGCGGCGGTGACGCGGATCCGCGTGGTCCACGTCCCCGGCCGGACCCCATACGCACTGAAACTGCACGACGACGGTATCCAGGTTCTCAACGGCACGATGGTGGACGGGCTGATGGTGCCGCGCGATGCCACGCTGTCCTGGCTGCTGGAGCACCGACCGTGGGACTGGTTGGACGTGATGCACCTGCATCACCCGGACTTCGAGCCGATTCCGCGCCTGCGCACCGTGCTCTCCGCGTGTCGCCGCGCCGGCAAGCGGCTCCTGTTCACCGCGCACGACGTGAGCCCGGTCTTCGGGGTCCGGGCGGCGCACCACCGCAAGCTGGGTGTGCTCGCGGAGCTTGGTGTGCCGTTCGTCTGCCTCACGCCTGCCGCCGAGGCCGAGGTGCGCTCGCGCTTCGCTGCCCGCACGGCAGTGGTTCCTCATGGCTACGTGGCCCCACCGGGAACACCGCAGCGTTGGACGCAGCGGGAACCCGGCCCGACCCGGTTTCTGATCTACGGTTCCCTACGGCGCAACCGGGATGTGGAACTGGTGCTGGCCTGTTGGCGTTTCGCCCGCCACCTCGCCGATACCACGCTGCACCTGTTGCTGCGTGCGCCGTCGCGCGCCAGCCTCGCCGAGGACACCGAGGCGTGGCGAGCCATCCGCGAGCACGCCGCCGATCCGCGGCTGCACGTCGATGTCCTGCCGTTCCCGACCGACGACGAGGTGAACAAAGCCGTGGCCGACGCCGATTGCCTCCTGCTGCCTTATCGGTGGGCCAGCCACTCCGGGCAGCTTGAGCACGCTTTCGACCTCGGTGCACTGCCGGTGGCGGCGCGAACGGGCTACCTGACGGATCAGGTGGAACTGCACCACGGTCTCGTGCCGGAGCCAGTGTGGTTCGACTGGTCGGACAACGCGCCGTTCGACCACGGCGCGCGGCTGCTGGAGGCGATGCACACGGCGCACGCGGCGATCCAGGACGGCTGGCAAGCCCAGAACGCCGAGAAGTTCGCCGACTACCGCCGTCGCGAGCACACGGAACTCATGGAGGCGTACCGCACGCTGTACGAGGGCGGACAATGACGCCGTCCTCGGTGTCCGTAGTTGTGTTGAACCACAACTACGGGCGCTACGTCGGTGAAGCCCTGGCCAGCGCGGTCAGTCAGGAGCCGGGCGACTACCGCTTGGGCGAGGTCGTGGTCATCGATGACGGCTCTACCGACCACACCAGCTTTGCGTCCGCCCGCAGGCCAGGGCGGACGCCGTTCAGCTCGCTGACCTCGGTGCCCTGTATCGGCGCCGGGCGACGAAGTTCCGCGACGACGCCCAGCGCCAGCGTGAACAGGCCGGGAACTCCACCAGCCCGGAAGGATCTTCCCGGTGACCGACGCCGTGCTGTTCTCCGAGTCCTACTACCGGCAGGTGCTCGCCGAGTTCGACTACACGCCTTTTGACCTGCGGCAGTTCGACTTCAGCGTGGCCGGGCTGGACGCCGACACACTCAACGCCCGGTACCTATGCCACCACCACGGCCCGAACTATCTAGGTGCCGCCCCGCAGAGGCGGATCGTCACCACCGGGTTCGGCATGTCCGGCCCCCCGCACCTGGCCACGGTGTCCCACATCCTGAAGATGATCGAACTCCAGCGCGGCGGCGAGCGCTGCCAGATCGTGCTCGGCGACCTCGACGCCTACAACGGCAAGGCCAAGCCCTACGCCGAGGTGCGGGAACTGGCCGAGCGATTCCGGGAGTACAGCCTGCGGCTGGGCTTCGACGACGCAGCCGGGATCGTGCGCTCCCAGGAGAGCTACCTACCCGCGCTGGAGGCGATGTACCTGCTCGGCCGCTACGTCGAACAGGCTGACTTCGACGCCGCTGAGGAAGACAACCACGGCTACTACGCCGACCGCGGGCTGGTCGACGCGACCATGACCATCCGCCGTGCCCTCTCGCTGTCGCTCATGGCCGCCGACTTCCTCGCCTTGGGTCAGGACCACGACGCCGTGCTGGTAATGCTCGGTGTCGACGAACACCGCTATGTGCGCTTCGCCCAGCAGGCACGGGCACGCCTGGACGAGCACGTCCCGCTGCGGGCCGACTTCGCGCTGACCGCCGCCTACACTCGGATGGTCCGAGGCTTCGGCGGGCACCCCAAGTTCAGCAAGAGCATCCCCGGCTCGGCCCTGGACGTAACCACCCCGCCGGAGGAGGTGCACCGCCTGCTCGCCGCCGAGCCGAACATTCCCGAGGAATCGGCCACCTACCAGCTCATGTGCCAACTGCCCCGCTACGCCGCCGCCGCCCTGCTCGACTTGCACGGGCACTGTCAGCGTGCCGATCCGGCCTGGCAGCGGGCGGTGGGCGAGTTCGCCGACTACATGATCGACCTGATCAGCCTGTGGCCTCGTTGACCAGGAGAAATCGGCTCGCGACGGCCCGATAGCATGTGTGGACATCCAGTTTCCAGGAGAGCGTTGATGACCCGACTGAGCCAGTCCGTTGACCGCGCCACCGCCCTGTTGAAGGGCGCGGACCTTGCGGCCGACGCCAGCGTGCGCGAGCTGCTGACCGAGACCACACAGCGCCGCAGCCTGGCCCTGACGGACCTGGCCCCAGCCGAGCAAGCCGCCCTGATCGCCGCCCGCTCGCAGGAGCTTCAGCCTTCCGCCGACGCGCTGGCCGAGCGAATCATCACCGCCGACAAGAACGACCGCCGGTTCATCGCCAAGTTCGGCATCGACCCGACCGGGGCCGAGGTGCACCTGGGGCACTCGGTGCCCATGCTCATCCTCAGCCGCTTCCAACGCATGGGCCACCAGGTCGTGTTCATCGTCGGGGACATGACCGCCAAGATCGGCGACCCGTCCGGCCGCTCCGATGACCGTCCCGCCCTGACCGACGAGGACATCGCCCGCAACCTCGCCACCTACCGCCAGCAGGTCAGCCCGTTCTTCGACTTCGACCGCGCCCAGTTCCGCCACAACGGCGACTGGCTGAGGCAGATCACCCTGCCGAAGATCATCGAGATCATCTCACAGATCCCGGTGTCGATGCCGCTACAGCGTGAGGACTTCCGCAAGCGCCTCGACGCCGGGCAGGGCCTGTCACTGGCCGAGCTGATGTACTCGGTCGTGATGGCGCTGGACTCCGTGGAGACTAACTGTGACCTGGAGGTCGGCGGGATCGACCAGTTCCTCAACATGCAGATGTGCCGCAAGGTCATGGACGTCTGCGGTCAAACGCCCGAACTGGTGGTCGCTACCTCGCTGATCGAGGGCACGGACGGCACCGGGGCCAAGATGAGCAAGTCCAAGGGCAACTACGTGCCGCTGATCGCCCCACCCGGCGAGATCTTCGGCAAGATCATGTCGGTACCCGACCGGCTCGTGGAGCCCTACTTCCGCGCACTGTCGGAGTGGCTGGACCCCGAACTCGCCGTCACCAGCGAGCGCGTGGAGGCCGGGACACTGCACCCGATGGACCTGAAGAAGATCCTCGCCGGGGAGGTCACCGCCGCCATCCACGGCGTCGACGCGGCGATGAAGGCTCGCGAGGAGTTCGTCGCCCGCTTCTCCAAGCGCGCCTTCGGTGAGGTCGAAGACCTGCCCACGATTGCCGACCTAAGCCAGCCTGTGACCGAGGTGGTCAAGGCATTGGGCTTCGCCAAGAGCAACGGCGATGTCCGCCGCGTCGCCCAGCAAAACGGTCTGCGCCTCGTGGTCGAGTCGGAGGGAGGCCAAGAGCAGGTGACGCTGAGCGCGGACGAAACCCGCGAACCGCTGGCGACCCTGGTCAAGGACAAGCTCGACGGCCAGATCGGCGACTTCTACCTCAAGGTCGGCCGCAAGCTCGCCCGCATCACCACCACCGCCTGATCTCGGTTGTGGAGGCTGTGGTGCTGGACTTGTTCGGCACCCTCGTCACCGCGCCCGCTCCCGAGGAACGCTGCCGTGGGGCATCACGGTTGGCGGCTGTGGTCGGCTGCGACACCGCGACGGTCGAGCGCCATTTCCGCGACACGTGGCGGCTCCGCCACGACGGCACCCTGCCCACGCTGGCCGACCTCGCCGCCCACCTGGTCCGTGCCACGCGCGGGCCGGATACGGTGGTCGGACCGGTCGCGGACGAGTTATGCGCTCTCGGACAAGGCCGCCTTGTGCCTGCCCAATCGGTCGTCTACGCACTAAAAACGCTGCGCAGCAAGAGAATACGGCTCGGCATCCTCAGCGACGCGAGCGCCGAGGTCGCTGCCGCCTGGCCGAGGAGCCCGTTGGCCGCATTGGTGGACGCGGCGGTGTTCAGTTGCGACACCGGAGCCGTCAAGCCCGACCAACGGCTCTACAGTCGCATCTCCGACGAGCTGGACGTGTCACCGGATCGGACGCTCTATGTGGGCGACGGTGGCGGCGACGAGCTATGCGGCGCGCTGTCTGCGGGTATGGCCGCTGTCGCGGTTCGCCGCCGTGGACCCGCCGATGCTCTCGCCTTCGGCGACACCGACTGGTCCGGCCCCATCTTGGATGCTGCGGAGCAGGTGCCCGCCTACCTTGAGGGGCTAACGTGAAGGCGTGGGAGGTCCGACACGGCGACCTGGGCCTGTACGACGTGGAATCAACCTACCTACGCGAAAGTGAGACCGTAGTCCGGGTCAGCCACGTCGGCATCTGCGGTAGTGACCTAACGAAACTGTTGAACCCCAACGGTTTCGCTCTACCTAAGCCGTGGCGACCGGGCCACGAGATCGTGGGCACCGACCCGACCGGCCGCGCAGTCGCTGTCGACCCGCTCGTACCTTGCGGCACTTGTCCGCACTGCGTAACGGGCGACACCCACCTGTGCGTCGACCTGCGGCGGCTCGGCTGGGATTTGCCGGGCGGATTCGCCGAGCAAGTGATTATCCCGGCAGGGAATGCGCACCCGATACCGGACGGTGCTGATCCACTCCACGCGGCTCTCGCCGATCCGGCGGCGGTCGCCATCCACGGCCTACGCTGCACCCCGGTCACCTCGCCAGGGCGACTGGCTGTCATAGGTGCGGGCACGGTTGGTCTGCTCACCGCGCTCTACGCCCACCAGCAAGGCTGGAAGGTCACCGTCGTGCACCGCGACGGCCGCGCTCCTAACGAAGCCGTGGCCAACGCCGTGCCCGCCGCGTTCTGCTCGCCCGCCACACTGCCCCCGCACAAGACCTTCGGCGTGGTGGTGGAAGCGGCCTCCGGAGCCGATCCAGCACCGCTCGACCTTGCCCTGCGGCTCGTGGACGACGGCGGGACCGTCGTTGTCCAGAACGCCTATCACCCCGGCGTCCACCTTCCGACGCCGCTGCGTGACCTCTTTTGCCGCTCAATCCGGTTGATTGGCTCGTTTTCCCACTGCCGCCAGCGGCCTAGTGACTTCACTCTGGCCCTGGACCTTCTACACGGCCACGCCGCCCAGGTCGCACACCTTGTCGCCGAGGCTGACGAACTCGCGGATCTGCCCGCTGTGCTCGGCCGCAGTTTGAGGCGCTCGGTGCGGCAGGTTCTCGCCGTCCGCACCTCGTAGCGCACCGTAGGGTGTCACGTCCCGGTTGAGTCAACCTCTATGTCGAACCGAAGAGAGCGGGGTCGATTCGGTGTTGCTCCAGCTTGGGCAGGATCGTGTGTAGGTGGTCGAGACCTGCCGTGCCGGCTGGAAACTTCCGATTGGCGGCTACGTCGAGATGGCGCCGACCAAGCCGGTCTCGTATCCCACGATGACCAGTTGCGCCCGGTCCCTGGCGTCGAGCTTGGCGAGCAACCGGCCGATGTGCGTCTTGACAGTCCCCCGGCTCAGGTGCAGATGGTCCTCGATCTCGCTATTGGACAGTCCGCGCGCGATGAGGGTGAGCACTTCACGCTCCCGGTCGGTAATGCTGGTCAGGCTGCGGACCGGACGCCGCGCGGGCTCCGGGCGTCGAACGAACTCGGCGATCAGCCGCCGGGTAACGGTAGGCGCGAGTAGCGCTTCACCGGAGGCAACTACTCGTATCGCGTCCAACAATTGACCCGGTGGGGTGTCCTTGAGCAGGAAGCCGCTGGCTCCGGCCCGCAGCGCGGAGTACACGTATTCGTCCAGATCAAAAGTCGTGAGCACCAGGATGCTCGGGGCGTGCTCGCGTGCGGTGATTCTCCTGGTGGCCTCGATACCGTCCATGCCGGGCATGCGGACGTCCATCAACACCACGTCGGGGCTGCAGGCCTGCACCAGATCGACAGCATCCGCGCCGGTACCTGCCTCGCCGACGACGACGAGGTCCGGCTCGGTCTCCAGAAGTACCCGCAGGCTGCCCCGCAGCAGCGCCTGATCGTCGACGATCAGTACCCGGACCGGCGCGTCGGAGGTCATGCGGCCCCCGGGGCCTGATAGGGCAGGCGAGCGTGCACGGCGAACCCGCCGTTGGGTTGCCGGCCCGCCACCAGGGTTCCGTGGTGCAGGGCGGCTCGTTCCCGCATGCCGATCAAGCCGTGCCCAGGCTCGCCGGCCGGACGACGCGGTGTGCCGTCGTCGATCACCGCCAGATGCAACTCACCGGGCTCGGCCGTGACGCGGACGATGCATCGGACCGGTGCTGCGGCATGTTTGATGACGTTGGTCAGCGCCTCCTGCACGATCCGGTACGCCGAGAGCTGGACTCCCACCGGCAAGTCCGGGATGGCTCCACGGTCGAGCTCGACCTGGACGTCGGCGAGTCGGGCATTCTCGATCAGTCTCGGTAGCTCGTCGAGACCGGGGCTGGGCGCGAGGTCGGCCTCTTCTGCCGACCGCAACGAGCCAAGCACCCGTTGGATATCGGCGAGCGCGGCGCGGCTCACGGACTCGATGACGCCGAGCGCGTCTCGGCTCTCCTCAGGACGCGTGTCGTACACGTGATTAGCCACGGCGGCCTTCATCACGACCACGCTCATGCTGTGTGCCACCACGTCATGCATTTCCCTGGCGATCCGCAACCGTTCCTCGGAGACGGCCTTCTGCGCGCGGTGTTCGATGATCTGGCCAGCGTACTCGCGCCGCGCCCGGACGCTTCGACCAAGCGTCCAGCCTACGCCGATAGCGAACCACGAGAAACTCAACGAGTTGAGTAGATCGGTATTGAACGAATC
Organism: Pseudonocardiaceae bacterium; assembly: GCA_041751815.1. Classification (GTDB taxonomy): domain Bacteria; phylum Actinomycetota; class Actinomycetes; order Mycobacteriales; family Pseudonocardiaceae. Next base: position 16,349 of record JBGSWT010000793.1, on the reverse strand, counting down.
CATGTTCGGTGGGACAACGAGGAATCGGGGATCCAGCACGGCTGCTGTGAGTACTGCTGCCAGTGTGACCCCGAGCAGCGCCGCACCCAGCGCGACGGCCGAGCGCCGGGCCTCTACGGACAGCGCGACCGAATAGAGCGCGACCGCGACGGCCAGCCCGGTTGCCGCAACCGACATGCCCAGCGACACGGCGACGATCGTCGAGGTGAGAACGACACCGAGCACCGGAATGGGCCTGCGTCTGCGCACCACAAGCGGAACGCTGACCGCAAGCGCTACCAGCCAGACTACGACCGCTGTGTCGCTGGAGAGACCGAGGGCGGTGTAGCGGGTGGAGTTGACGGTGAGCACCGTGATCCACACCGCCGGCAGCAGATCGATCACGACAAGTTGCCAGGTGCGGTGTCGAAACCAAGGCGGCGACACGCCGGAATCGAACCCGGCGGGCTCGGTCACATCGACCACGTTAGTCACAATCTCCCAACATGCGTATAGGACCAGAGTCCGATCCTGAACTCCGGACTGTGCTCCGATGTATGGGTGCACCACAGGCGGCAGCATTGCTGGCATGATCGAGGTACGCGAACTCACCAAGGACTACGGCGACAAGCGCGCGGTGAACCGGCTGTCGTTTATCGCCCGCCCAGGTGTGGTGACCGGCTTTCTTGGCCCGAACGGTTCCGGGAAGTCGACCACAATGCGGATCATCCTCGGCCTGGATGCCCCGACGTCGGGCACCGTGCTGGTGAACGGGCAGCGCCACGCCCCCATCGAAGCACCGACGCACACGGTAGGAGCGCTGCTCGACGCGGACGCGATGCCCAGCGAACGCAGTGCGGCGGATCACCTGCAGTGCCTGGCGCGCAGCAATGGCATCAGCCGGCATCGGGTGGCTGAGGTGCTCGAGGAGGTGGAGCTTTCGGCGATGGCCGAAAAGCGGATCGGGAGTTTCTGCCTTGGCATACGGCGGCGGCTCGGGATTGCCGGCGCGCTGCTCGGTGACCCCGGTGTCCTGGTGTTCGACGAGCCGATGCACGGGCTGGATCCCGAGGACATGCGGCGGATCCGTGATCTGATGCGGTCGCTGGCCGCTCAGGGTCGGACGGTCCTGGTGTCCAGCCATCACATCAGTGAGATGGCGTTGATCGCAGACCAGCTGCTGATCATCGGGCATGGGCGCTTGATAGCGGAGACCTCCATGCGGGAGCTGACTGACCGCTTCTGGCGTGACGTGTTCGTGCGCTCACCCCGCCGTAGCGGGCTGACCAAGGTGCTGACCGGGATGGGCGCAACGGTGCTCGCCGAACCCGGCGGTGGGCTGTCGGTCACCGGCATGGAGGCGTGGCGGATCGCCGCTGCCGCCGCGGCACACCAGATACCGATCCAGGAGCTGACGCCGCGCAGTGCCTCACTCGAGGATGCCTGCTGGAACTGATCAGGCAGCATCAGCCGTACCTGTCCTTGGCACGGTCCAGCCGACGCATCAGCATGCTCGCCACCGCCAGGTATTCCATGGTCTCGTCCACTGTGGCCGGAACAGCTCTCTCGATACTGTGCGGGTCTCGTAACCCGAGCACGGCGCCGGTGAACAGGAGCCGGAAACCTTCGCGCTCGTCCGCAGCCGCTGGGCCGGTGATGGTGGTGATGTCGAGTTGCGGCGACCGCGCGCCGAACGCCGCCTCCATGAGGGTGTGTCCGGAATCCTGGCTCGCCGTCATGACCTGGATCTGTTCTTCGATCAATCGCAACGCCTCGAGGATGGCCTCGGACCTGCGCCCCTCCTCCACCAGCGCGAGGGCGGTAGACATCGTGGGATGGAGGGTCGGTGCCGTGACCTTCGCGGCCGCAGTTTGCCTGCTCGGCGCGCAGGTGACTTCGATGTGATCGTCTATAGTCCTGGCGCTCGACATGTACGGATGAATGACATCGATCACGGACATCATTCGTAGCTCATCGTTTAACAGGCAATACTCTACGTAGTCCCCAATCTGCACATCCGTCCCGATCGGCAGTCGCAGCGTGTCACCCTTCACGTGCGCTGGGGAACCCATGCGCCTTTCGGCCCCCGCGTGTTGTCGCCGAATCACTGTGACGAAAGTCGTGAAAAAGATCATTTATGGCCGACCCCTCGAGAACATTCCCACCGGTTCATCGCGCCCCGGCACGACGCTGTTACCAGACGTTGCGGTCGGCGTCACCTGGATGGCCGATCAGCGATGGAGGGCCCTTGACATCCGGTCTGAACAACGAGGACATTTCCGTCAGGTGAACATAAGATGGTCGAGGTACTGTCAGGCGGTGGTGGCCATCGATTCTCCGCACGCTCACGCGCATTGCCGGGTTACTTGGATAGGCTCGAGCCACGCAGCTGGGTGTGACGTGCGGCTGGTCGGCTGTGATACCAGCCCTGGTCGGTGGGGAGCGCGCGACACAAGCATGGGTTACTAGAGTGATGTTGTCTGCTGGGCTGGAGCCACCCGGCCCGGTTGACGAACGGGTCGAGCGGCCGTCGGTGAACGAGCTCTTGGACCGCGCCGCGCAACTCCGGGTTTGTTTGGTGATTGGTGCAGCCGGCTGGGGTAAGACGGCAGCGGTGTCGGCTTGGTCGCGTAACCGTCCGACTGTGTGGTTGCGTTATGAGGATCATGAGGCGGATGCGGATCGGTTGTTGGCCGGCTTCTTCGGTGCCTTACGGGCTCATGTGTCGGTGCCTGCACCGATCCTGACCACGGCGGCATTGAACACTGATCAAGTGACAGCTTCAGTCGAGGCCATCTGCGTCTGGTTGCAGAGTGTGTTGGATAAGGATCTCATTCTGGTTCTTGACGACCTGCATGCGTTGGAGCCGAAGAGTGATGCGTTGGCGATAGTCGAAGGTCTGTGCCGGCAAGCACCAGAGCGGCTGCATCTGGTATTGATATCCAGAACTGAGATCCCGTTCTCTTTGCAGCGGCTGCGGGGTCGTGGTCTTGTCACGGAGATCCATGCGCCGGACCTTGCCTTCGACGTCGCCGATGTGGAGGCATTCCTGCGCACGACCGTGGGGCGGGGTCCGCCCGGCTTGCCGAGGCGAGTGTGGGAGCACACTGCGGGTTGGCCAGCGGCGGTGCACAGCGCGATCGAGATGCTACGAGGAGGTGCGGCCAACCAGCGCCTCGCCGCGGTGCGGCAGCTGTCCCACCCTGGACAGCGGTTTCATAGCTATCTAGCCGAGGAGGTTGTCGGCGCCGCGCCTGAGTGGGTTCAGCGGCTGCTGCGCAGGTTGGCGATATTTGGTGAGGTCAGGTCCACCACCGAGATCGCAGGTGGGCTCGATGATCCGACGGCACTGCTCGCCGAATTGAGCCGGCAGGGACTCGTGCGGCGCAGCGGGGGGGACAGTGCCAGTTGGTCGCTGGTGCGTCCGTTGCGGGATTTCTTTGAGCATGAGGCGGTGTCGTCGGCTAGCGAGCGCACAGCGCTGCACGCGGCGGCGGCTAGGGAGTGCATCCAGCGGGGGGCAACGGCCCAGGCCCTGCGGCATCTGCTGGCAGCGGGTGATCACGCGGCGTGCGCCACGTTGCTGGTTGATCATGGTGGGGTGATGGTGGAGCGTGGTGAACTCGATGCGGTGTCGGAGGCTGCTCAGTTACCGGAGCACTACCTCGACGACCCGCGGGTCCAACGAGTTTTGGGGCAGGCGCAGCAGGTGCGGGGCCGGTGGGCACAGGCGCTGCAGCACTTCAAACGTGCCGGTCGCAATCGAGACGAGCTGGAGCCCGGGCTCTCGTGGCGGCTTGGTCTGCTCGCTTTCGCCCAGGGTGAGTTCGCAGAAGTCCACGCGCTGACCCGGCGGACCCGGTTGGACCGGGAGGACACGCTCGACGAGACGCGGGTGCTGTCGTTGTCGGCGAGCGCTTACCGGATAACCGGTGACGTGGTGAATTTACGGAAAGTGGCGCTTCGGGCACGTGCTGCGGCTCGTCGGTGCGGTGAGCCGCGTGTGTGGTCCAGTGTCCATCACGTCTTCGCGCTGCTGGCCGCTGCCGAGGGCGACTGGCGGCAAGCCGACGTCCACTGCACCGAGGCGCTGCGCAGCGCCGAGGCGAGCGGGGACCTGCTGGGGTTGATGTGGATTCGGGCTTGCCGGGCATTTCACCAGTTCGAATCGGGGGCACCGCGGCCGGCGCTGGCCGAGGCACAGATCGTGTTGAGTCTCAGCCAGCGATGCGAGGACCCGTTCCTCGTCGCGCACGCGCTGACCACCCGCGGCCGCGCCCGCGGGCGGCTGGGGAAGCTGGAAGCGGCGGCAGCCGACTTCGCCACAGCGATCGGCCTTTTTCAGCGCCTGGGTTCTCGATTTCTGGCCTGGCCACTGTGTGGCCTGGGTGATCTGCATCGGACCAGGGGTCAGCTGCTGCGAGCCCGGGCGTCCTATGAGGAGGCCTTGGCCCTGGCCGAGCCGTGCCACGACGTGTTCGGCCTCAGTTCGGCACTGATCGGTCTGGCGCGCATCGCTGCAGCCGATGACCTGCCGCGGGCTCGTGAGCGTGCAAACCGGGCCGTGGACTTAAGCGAGGGACTTCGCAAGGTCCCAGCATTGCTGACCCGCGGCTGGGTCGAGTTGATGGGCGGTGATCACCACAACGCCGGGGCAGATGCCGACCGGGCTGTCGTGGTCGCCCGGGCCCGGCAGGACAACCCAGGACTGGCCGAGGCCATCACCCTGGGCGTGCTGGCCTCTGACGATCCCGCCGTGGATACCACCCCGCTGCGCGAAGCGATCGACATCTGGCACGAGACGGGTTGTCGTCTCGAGGAAGCCGCGACCAAAGTCGTGGCCGCTCGCATCGGCGCGCCCATTGCCCACCTCGACGCCTACCGCGCGGACCGGATGCTTCGCGACCACGGTGTGGACGTCGAGTCCCGGCGAGCCGCCGGACCGCTCGGCGTGCTGGTCCGTTCCGCGCCCGCGGTGTCCATCCAAACGCTCGGGGTGTTCCGGGTGCTCCGCGACGGGGTCGCCATTCCCAACATCGCGTGGAAGTCGAAAAAAGCCCGGGACCTGTTGAAAATCCTCATCGCCCGGCGGAGACCGACCCCCCGTGACCAACTGATGGAACTGTTGTGGCCAGAAGTCGATCCCGCGCTGGCCGGCAACCGGCTATCCGTGCTGCTGTCCACCGTCCGCGAAGTACTACAACCCCAACCAACAGACGAAGGTCCCCTGGTCACCACCAGCGGCGGCGCGGTGTCATTGAACCCCGCCCAAGTCCGCGTCGACGTCGAGGACTTCCTCACCCAAGCCAGCGCCGCCCTGGACGCAGATCGGGCAAAAGACCCCGACGCCGCCACGCGACTCGCCGCCACCGTCACCGCCCATACCGGCGACTTCCTCGAAGACGACCCCTACCAACACTGGGCCACCACCCTGACCGACGAGGTCCGAGCCACCCACATCGCCCTGCTGCGAGCACTGACCACCCGACTACGCGAAACCCTCGACACCGACGCGGTCGTGCACTACACCCTGCGCCTACTCGGACAAGACCCCTACGACGAACAAGCCCACCTCACCCTCGTCACAGTCCTGCACGACGCCGGACGCCTGGGCCAAGCCCGCCACCACTACCACAACTACGTCCACCGAATGAAAGAAATCGACGTCCAACCACACCCTCTACCGGAGATAACGTCCCGCAAACCAGCCACGAACTAACGGAAGCCAGCGCGGGCCGCCCCAATCCCTGGAGCTGGCGTCGAGCCATGTGCAGTTACCTCAGTCTGGTCACGCGCCAAACGCAGTCGCACATCAGCCGTACTCCTCTGTGCTCACACACTGTGACAGTCCCGCGGGCGCTCACCATCATCCGTAACTTGACTACACCATGCGATCAATCGGGTTACATACCACCGATGGGGTGGCAGCGTTTCAAGATCATGTAACTGTTCGAGTTAACGGTGAGCTAAGCGGACCTGAAGGTAGCCCAAAGAGTGCATCCGTAGCGTCCTGCCCGGCACGTGATCACAGGGTTAGTGATAGCTACCACCTCTTGGGTGAAGGGAGTCAGGTGGATAAGCGATATGAGGTGTACTGCTTCGCGGATCCCCTGTTCTATGATTCGACGACCCAGGCGCCGGAAGAGGGTCCCGGCTTCGAGTTGGCTCAGCTTCCGGTTCCCCAGGGGTGGGAGCGGTGGGAGCTGGAGGACTGGCTGGTCCAGTGGCCGGTCGGGGTCTCGTCCCCTCCTCAGGGATGGAAAGTTCACGTTTCGGCCTGCTTGGACAACGCCGACAAGGTTCTCACGACAGTGTGGGACTACTGCCTTCAGCACCGGATTCCTTTCAAGTTCCGGCGTAATCTTGACGCGTTGTTGCTGGCCAATGCCAAGTACGCACACCGTGGGTCGAGTGGGAAGTTCGTCACGATTTATCCCGCGGATGAGGTGCAGCTGGAAGTCGTGCTCAACGAGCTCGGCGAGGCGCTAGCCGGCAGCCAGGGTCCCTACATCCTGAGTGATCTGCGGTGGGGCGAGGGCCCGTTGTACGTCCGCTACGGGGGGTTCACCGAGCGGCACTGTGTCTCGGAGACCGGCGCGCTGGTGTTGGCGATTGAAGATTCCGAGGGGCGGTTGGTGCCGGATCGGCGTGAGCCGACCTTTCGCCTGCCTGCGTGGGTGAGTCTGCCAACATTCCTCGAGCCTCACCTGGCGGCGCGGAACAGTGTGAAGATTGACAGCTTGCCCTACCTGATCGAGCGAGCGCTGCATTTCTCCAATGGCGGGGGCTTGTATGTAGGCCGGGATGTCCAGACGGATGCGCAGGTCGTGCTCAAGGAGGCCCGACCGTACGCGGGGCTCGATGTGGACGGGAGCGACGCCGTCACCCGGTTGCGCCGCGAACAGGAGATGCTGGAGCGGCTCGCCGGGCTGGATGTGGTGCCCGCTGTCCACGGGTCGTTCACCGTGGGGGATCACCACTTCCTGGCCTTGGAATTCGTCGATACCAGACCGCTTCGGGCTGCCATCGTGGAGCGGTACCCCCTGGTGCAGCACGACACCGATGAGCGAGCCGTAGCGGAGTACACCTCGTGGGCGCTGGACATCCAGGACAAGGTCGAACAGGCGGTCGCTGCGGTGCATGACCGGGGCGTGGTGATCGGAGACCTGCACCCGTTCAACGTCCTGCTGCGGCCAGATGGTCGGGTCGTGTTGATCGATTTCGAGGTGGCGGCACTTGTTGAGGAGGGTCGCCGGCAAACTCTTGCAGACCCAGCCTTCGTTGCCCCGCGGGATTACACGGGATTTGATGTTGATCGCTATGCGCTGGCCTGTATGCGACTGTTCCTCTTTCTCCCTTTGACCATCGTGTTCGTGCTCGATCGCACAAAAGCGAACGATTTCGCCGCCGTGATCTCGGAGTCGTTCCCGGTTCCTGCGTCGTTCCTTGACGAGGCGGTGAAGGTCATCACCGGAGGTGCGCAGGCACGCTCGGGTGATAAATCCACCGTGCTGGCCCAGCTGGACCCGGACCGGGAGAGCTGGGAATCGATTCGGAATTCTCTGGCCGGGGCGATCTTGACCAGCGCCACACCCGACCGCGACGATCGGCTGTTCCCTGGGGATATCGACCAGTTCGAAACCGGTGGCCTCAACATCGCTCACGGTGCGGCTGGTGTGCTCTACGCCCTGGCCGTGACCGGTGCCGGCCGTTACCCCGACCATGAGGAATGGCTGTTGCAGCGGGCTGTCCATCCGACTGCGGGGACCACTCGGTTGGGCTTTTATGACGGCTTAGCCGGGGTGGCCTACGTGCTGGATCATCTCGGTCACCGGGCTGAGGCACTGAAGGTCCTCGACATCTGCGCGACCGAGCTGGACGGGAAGTGGGAGCGGCTCGGTCTTGACCTGCGCAGTGGGCTGGCGGGCATCGGCCTGAACCTTGCGCACTTCGCCGGGATCACTGGTGACTCCTCGCTGTGGGACAACGCGCTCCAGGTGGCCGGCATTGTGGCGGACCGGTTGGGTGACGAGAACGCCGTCGGTGAAATCAGCGGGGGGGCCCACCCACACGCCGGGTTGATGCACGGTTCCGCCGGTATCGCACTGCTGTTCCTGCGCCTGTACGAACAGGTCGGCCAGTCGGTCCTGCTGGACCTGGCGCAGACCGCGCTGCGTCAAGACCTGCGCCGCTGCATCGTACGCGACGACGACGGGAGCATGGAGGTCAACGAGGGTTGGCGGACGATGCCTTATCTGGCCGATGGCAGCGTGGGCATCGGACTCGTCCTTGACCATTATTTGGCCCACCGCCAAGACGACCAGTTCGCGGCGGCCGCCGCGGCCATCCGTCGCGCGGCCGAGTCACCGTTTTACGTGGAACCGGGGCTGTTCCATGGCCGGGCCGGAATGATCCTGCATCTCAGTCGCAGGTGTCCCACCGGTACCGCGGCCCGACACGGCATGGTTTCGGCGCAGCTTCGCCGCCTGGGCTGGCATGCCATCGGCTACCAGGGCTACCTGGCATTTCCCGGCGAGGAACTCCTGCGGCTTTCCATGGACCTGGCTACCGGCAACGCCGGGGTGCTGCTCGCGGTTGGCACCGCGTTGCATCCCGAGCCGGTGCACCTGCCCTTCCTCGCCACCCCATTGTCGGTCCCGGCTGAAGCCGGGCCATCGCATCGATTGTGAAGAGGAGGTGAAAGAAATGGTACTTCTCGACCTGCAGAGCCTGGAAGAGCCCGAGGACACGCGCGGCATGCCCGGCAAGAGCGGGAGCAGCAAGGGCTGCGGCAACACCAGCGGCCTGAGCCTGCTGATCTGCTTCTCCGGCTGATCCAAAACAGAGGGATAGGTGTTACGGGGCCCTGGCGCCCCCGTAACACCTATCCCCGTAACCCGTGCCCCGCTCCGGCCACTAACCGGAGCGGGGCACGGGTTGACCGGAGCGGCGTCCCCGCCGCAGTACCGAAGCGGGGTGTGCTGAGCCAGCCACGCGAAGGCTATCGCACCGAGCACAACCCTCGATGGAGGTCCCGACTGTCGTGGAACCAGGATGATCGAGGACAGGACCGTGGCGGGCGAGCAGGTCCCTTCCCCGGATCGACGGGCGGCAGACCGGCTGCTCGTCAAAATCGGGTGGCGTGGAGGTGGCTGGGTCGGTGTGCTGCTGACCGCATCGCTGGTGCTCGCCGCGGCAGAGACGGCGCTTCCGGCGGTGCTGGGTGGCGCGGTTGACGCTGCACTCAACGGTGGTGACTTCGCCTTCTGGGTGCTCGGTTGTGGCCTGTTGATCGGTGTGCTGCTGATCTGTGACGTTCTCGACGATTTGGCCGCTGGGATGACCACCGCGCGGTCGAGTGCGTGGCTGCGCCGGACGGTGCTCGACCACATCCTCGCGCTGGGCACACGCACCACGCGGCGATTCGACGTAGGTGACCTGACCGCCCGGTTGGTCGGTAACGCCGCTGACGCCGGACGGGTCGGCACCCTCGTGATCTGGGCCATCAGCGCCCTCATTCCCGCCCTCGGAGGAATCGTTGCTCTCGCGCTCATCGACCCCTGGTTGTGCCTGACGTTCCTGGTTGGGACCCCAGTACTGCTGGCGGTGGTGCGCAGCTGCGTACGGGACTCCTCGGCGCTGGCCGACCGATACCTGCAGGTACAAGGCGGAATCGCCGGGCGATTGATCGACGCCCTGGCCGGTGCACGCACCATCACCGCCGCTTACACGACCGAGCAGGAAAGAGAACGGGTACTCGCGCCGCTACCTGAGCTGCACCGGCATGGCATGGGGATGTGGCGGGTACAAACCCGGATCGCCGCCCAGGAGGCGCTGCTGGTGCCGTTGCTGCAGGTTGCGGTGCTTGCGGTGGCCGGGTGGGAGCTAGCGCGGGGCCGAATCAGTCCGGGTCAGATGCTGGCTGCCAGCCAGTACGTGATGCTGGCCGCAGGCCTCGGCTCGGCGGTGATGTCGGTGTCCCGGCTCGCCCAGGCCAGGGCGGCCGCGGGACGCAACGCAGCGGTTCTCGCCGAACCTGCGGTGCAGTACGGCACGGAAAGCTTGGCTGCCGGGCGTGGTCGGGTGGAGTTTCGGGGCGTCACCGTCCGTGCCGGCGGAGCAGCTGTGCTCGATGGTGTCGATTTCGTCGTGCCAGAAGGCGCACTGGTTGCGGTGGTGGGCCGGTCAGGCAGCGGGAAGTCGGTGCTGGCCGCGCTGGCCGGTCGGCTGCTCGACCCCGATGAGGGTGAGGTGCTGCTCGACGGCGTAGCCCTTCCCCGGCTGGATCGCCGCGAGCTACGCCGAGCGGTGTGCTACGGGTTCGAGCGGCCAGTGCTGATCGGGGAAACCCTCGCCGACGCAATCGCCTTCGGTCAGCACACACCCGATCCGCACGAGCTGACCACCGCGGCCCGCGCGGCCAGCGCCGACACCTTCATCCGGCGCATGCCAGCGGGCTACCAGACGCCGCTGGCTAAGACCCCGATGTCCGGCGGTGAAATCCAGCGGCTTGGCCTGGCACGGGCGTTCGCCCACGTCGGACGATTGCTGGTGCTCGACGACGTCGCCGCGAGCCTAGACACCGTCACCGAGCACCACATCCAACAAGTGCTCACCGGCGCGCTGGCCGACCGAACCCGCCTCATCGTCGCCCACCGCGTCTCCACAGCAGCACACGCCGACCTAGTCATCTGGCTCGACAACGGCACAGTGCGGTCGGTTGCGCCGCACCGCCAGTTGTGGCGCGAGCCGTGCTACCGGGCCGTGTTCGATCCGGCATTTGCCCTGTCCAACGGAGTGGCCGGAGGTGCACCGGCATGAGTCGCGCGGGATCCCCGCAGCCACGCCACTGGCAGGTCCTGCTGACCGTGCTCCGGCAACGGCGGGGAATGCTCTTTCGCCTGGCTGGCTGGTCCCTCGTGGAGGCTGTGCCGGCCTTTCTGTCCGGCCGCCTCGTCGCGTCGGCGATCGACGACGGCTTCCTGGCCGGCCGGCCGGCGGCGGGCTTCGGATCACTCGCGGTGATGGCCGTCAGTGTGCTGGTTGGGGCGGTGGGTACCCGCCAGACCTTCCTGCGGCTCGCGGCCATCGTCGAACCGTTCCGCGACCAGCTCGTGGATCTCGTCGTCACTGGCGTGCTGCGCCGCTCCACCCTCACGGATCGGCCCTCCGATACCGCTGGGGTGGCCCGGCTGACCCATCAAGTGGAGATCGTCCGTGAGTCGTTCGCCAGTGTGATCATGGTGACGCAGGGCTTCCTGGTGACCACGATCAGCGCACTACTTGGTCTGTTCACCCTCGCCCCCCTCGCCCTGGTGTTCGTGCTGCCCCCGCTGCTGGTCGGGCTCGCGATCTTCGTAGGCTCGCTGCGCGCGATGGCATCCTGGCAGCGCACCTCCATCCTGGCCGACGAGCGCATCGCCGAAACGGTCAGCACGCTGGCGGGCGGACTGTGCGACATCGTCGCCTGCGGCGCAGAGGACCAGATGCGCACGACAGCCGCCCATGCCATCGGCGCCCAGGAAGGCGCGGGCACCAAACTCGCCCGCGTGACCGCGGTGCGGACCACCGCGCTGGGCATCAGTGCTTGGCTGCCGCTGTTCCTTATTGTGCTGGGTGCACCATGGTTGGTCAGCCACGGCGCGACAACCGGCACCGTGCTGGGTGCCCTCACCTACATATCGATGGGGCTGCAACCAGCCCTACAAACCCTCATCCGAACTGTGGGCGGCACCGGACTATGGCTCCTGGTCACCCTGGCCCGCATTACCGAGGCAGCGCAGCTCCCCGCCACCGCACCAGCGTCACAGTTAACAGGACACCCGCCGCGACGGGCACCCCGCTCCTCCGACCATGCCCTTGAGCTCCGTGACGTCACCTTCAGCTATGGCAGGCACGCTGAACCAGTCATCCGCGACCTCGACCTCCTGCTGGCTGAAGGCGACCACCTCGCCGTCGTCGGCCCCAGTGGCATCGGCAAGTCCACCCTTGCCGGAATCATCGCCGGCTTGCTCGAACCGCAGACCGGTCAAGTGCTCCTCGACGGCGTCCCACTCCGCGACTGGGAGACCCCCCACCTCGCCCAACGACGCGTGCTTATCCCGCAGGAAGCCTACGTCTTCACCGGCACCGTCTCCGAGAACCTCAACTACTACCTGCGTTATGACCCCACACCCACCCAACTTGACGAGGCAGTCAACGCCGTCGGCGCTCGAATGCTCATCGAACGCCTCGGTGGCTACCAAGCCAACCTGCGCCCCGCTGCCCTCTCCGCCGGCGAACGCCAACTCCTCACCCTGGTCCGGGCCTACCTCTCACCCGCATCGCTGGTGATCCTCGACGAAGCCACCTGCCACCTGGACCCCGCAGCCGAGGCACAAGCAGAACTCGCATTCACCAGACGCCCAGGCGCCCTCCTGGTCATCGCCCACCGAACCAGCTCCGCATTACGCGCCCGAAAAATCCTTGTCTTAGACGGTGGCCAGGCACTCCTCGGCAACCACCAAGACCTGCTCACCCGCTCACCGCTCTACCGCGACCTCGTCGGCCACTGGCAATCCACCGGCACCCAGGACCTAGCCGTTACCACACAATCAGTCCGCAGTCCCCTCGGCTTCACCTGAGGTAGTGGCATCGGCTCGGAATTGGTGACGAAGGAGGGTCATGCCGGTCGTCGAGCTCAATGGGAATTCGGCTCAGCTACCAGGTGACTGGCTCCGGTGAGCTGGTGGTGCTGGTGATGGGGACGGGCAGTCCTGGCCGGTGTGGCAGCTGCACAAGGTTCCGGCACTGGTCGCCGGCTACCGGGTGGCTGCGTGGACAACCGTGGCATCGCGCCCTCGGACGAGTGCGCCGGCGGGATGACCATCGACGACCTGGTGAGTGACACCGCGGCGTTGATCGTGCACCTGGGTGATGGGCCGGCGCGGGTGGTCGGTACTTCGTTGGGCTCCCGGGTTGTGCAGGAGTTGGCGTTGGTGCGTCCGGATCTGGTGTCACAGGCGGTGATGATGGCTGCGCACGGGCGGCCTGACCCCGTGCAGTCCAGACTGTCGGCGGGCGAACGCGCTCTGTACGACGACGCGGGGATCGAGCTGCCGTCGATGTACTACGAGGCGATCAGCGTTGCTGAATCTGTCGCCACGGACGCTCAACCATCGCCCAGCGGTGCAGGAATGGCTCGATTTGTTCGAATTCTCCGGATCTGGCATCAGCGCCGACGTGCGGGCCGCCGAGGTCGCGGGCCTTGTCCGCAAGTCCTCACGAGCTGCCGCTGATCAATACGTGTCGGCATGGGCTCGATCGTCTCGGTGACTGCGGTCCTTCCCGACAAGCAAGCTCGGCGTGCCGGCCAGAATCAGTTACACCCTGCCAGACGGGCGCCTCAGGTCACCGAGAGGTATCGAGCAGAAACCTACAGTAAGACTCGGCGGAAAGCGGCTAGCGAGTGTTACAAAAGCACGGTACGCGGCGATGAACTTCACGAGACGATGAGAAGTGGTGGTGGCGTCATCGCCGAGGTGAAGCGTAATCCCGCAGTGTTCATCCGGACACTTGGCGTGTTCCATGTGATCCGCGATGACACGCCGGTCCCCAGCTTCGTGTGGCAATCGAAGAAGGCCCGGCATCTGTTGAAGATCCTTATCGCGCGGCGCAAGGCAACCTCCCGGGAGCAGCTGATAGAGCTGTTGTGGCCGGAGGCGGATCTAGTCAAGGCCGGTAACCGGCTGTCGGTGCTGCTTTGGACGCTGCGTAATGTGCTGCAGCCTCGCGCCGGTGAGGGGCCGCTGGTCAGCAATGGTGGCATGGTGTGGCTGGATCACATTCATGTCAACGTCGATGTCGAGGAGTTCCTCAGCGACACCAACGCCGCTCTCGCCGCCCACCGGGGCGGACGACCGGATGCCACCGAGCGACTGATGGCGGCCATAGCCGCCTACACCGGGGACTTCCTGGAAGACGATGCCCACCAGGACTGGGCCATACCGCTGGCCAGGGAGGTTCGGGCCACCCACATCGCTTTGCTACGAGCGCTGGCGGCGCGGCTGTGGCAGATCGGGGACATCGATGGAGCAATACGATATCTGCTGCGGCTGCTCGGGCAGGATCCTTTCGACGAACAGGCTCACCTCGATCTCGTAAACATACAGCGAGACACCGGTCACTTCGGTGAGGCACTCCGCCGCTACGATATCTACGTGAAACGAATGAAAGAGATCGACGTCTACCCACAATCGCTATCCCATGGGTGTCATAGGCAGTAACCGGGGCCAGCGCGCGCCCTAAAGCACCTCCCGCCCCTTCTCGAGCGAGCGACATCACTGCATACACCGGCAAGGAAGGCTTACACAGGATCAACCTACGTGTCGGCCGATGGAGCGAAGTGATTCACGACGTCGTCGCCCAGCGTGCCAGACAGGCGGTGCGCTGCATGGACAGCTTCCCGCCGACGCGCTGATCCCCTTGGACCCGCCTCACCCCCGCGGGCACTGCCTCTCCAGGCGATCACTCACAGAAAATGTAGCAGGTCCGCAAGGCACCCCATCGTGAAGAAAATCACCTCATCGAGGACAAGCATTATATTACTCGCGTGCTTGACTTGCTTACTGTGGGTGGTTAACCGACAGGGTGATGAGACAGGATGATGGGCAAGGACGAGCTGAGGCACATCGTGGTGGGGGATCCAGACCCGACACCAGACTCATCGAGTAATGTCAGCGGGCATCCCATCCACTGTGGGTACGAGTGGGCTGACGAGGCCTCGGAGACCCTCACCCTGCTTTGGTCCTGCACCCGAGAGCCGGGCCACCCAGGTCAGCACCTGGCCGGCACCGGCGAGTGGGTGGCCGCCGTGCATCCCGAAACGCAGAATTGCCCGGCGAGCAACGCAGAATTGCCCGGCGAGCACAGATGCTCAGGAAAGCAGCGCCGAAGCTGAATCGCGTTAGTACTCCAGTTGTGACGTGATCATGTGATTGTTGCTGCTTATCGCACGTCAACGCGATCAGTCTGGCGGCGGGTGGGCGGCGTGTTCGGTTCGCAGCGATGACGGCAAACGGCGCCCTTTGAGTCCGCGCCGACCGAGAGTCGCTGCCAGGCGCCCGTGGCACGCCTACGGCGAGCGCATCACCTCGGTGCGACCCAGCGTCGGTGCCGCACCGCTTGACTCCAGACCTCGTGGGATGGCTGTCACGTCGGCTCGGCGCGGCCAGGGTGGAGCAGGTGTTCGGCGAGCGCCGCGGCACGTTCGTCGTGATCGCCCACCGGATCAGCTCGGTGATGCGCACCGACCGCACTACCTACGCTTGGTTCGCTTCCATAGCCCTGCTCTCGGCGCGGTCCAAACGACGCATCAGCATGCTGGCCACCGCCAAGTACTCCAAGGTCTCGTCCAATGTGGCAGGAATAGCTCTGCCCGCACCGTGCGGGCTGCTGAGCCCAAGCATGGCGCCGATGAATAAGAGACGAAAGCCCTCGCGCTCATCCTCAGCCGCTTGACCCGTAGCCGTGGTGATATCGAGTTGCGGTGGCTTCGCGCCGAACACCGACTCCATCAGCGTGCGCCCGGAGTCGTCGCTTGCCGTAAGAGACTGGACTCGTTCTTCGACTATCTGCAACGCTTCGAAGACCGCCTCGGCCATCCGTCCATCCTCCACTAGCGTAAGGGGGACGGACATCGTAAAATGCAAAGCTGGCATTCGGAGATCCGGGATCACTACCCGCCTGTTATCAACGCAGGTAACTTCGATGTGATCGTCAATATTACTTGTGCCAGGCATGTACGGATAGATGACGTCGATCACGATCATCATTCGAGGTTCGTCGTTTGGCGGGTGATGCTCTACGTAGTCTCCTGCCTGCACCTCTGTACCGAGCGGCAGACGGAGCGTGTGGCCCTCTACTCGTGCCGGGGAACTGATGCGCCTTTCCGTCCCCTCAGGTTGTCGCCTAATCAAAGTGACGGAGGTGGTGAAGAAGATCATCTCACGTCGAAGTCGGGTTAGTCGAAAGCGGTGTCCGGTGCACTGAACGTTCCTTTCAAGTCGGCCTCCACCGACTCATCGCGCCCGGACATACTGCTGTTAGCGAACGTGGCAGCCGGTCACTACATTGGCGGGTAAGCGACGGTTTCGGACGCAGCGTTACCGTTACCGTTACCGTTACCGTTACCGTTACCGTTACCGTTACCGTTACCGTTACCGTTACCGTTACCGTTACCGTTACCGTTACCGGGTGCGCCGCCGTCGGATGGTGTTGCAGGTGCAGCCGTGAGTATTGCGAGTGCCGCGGCGAGACGCTGCAGAGTGGGCCGCTGGTCAGGATCTCGGTGCAGGCACGCGTCGATGATGTCGGCCACGTCCGCGGGCAGC
>JBGSWT010000792.1:0-3221 GCA_041751815.1 Pseudonocardiaceae bacterium | reverse complement strand
CGCCGAGCCACTCGATCCGGTGGGGACGGCACCCGGGCTGGTCGTTCCCGTGCCCGACGGGCCGACGGTGATCGTGCTGCCCGGACCGCCACGCGAGTTGCAGGCGATGTGGCCCGCAGCCTTGGCCACGCCCGCTGCCAGGGCTGCGCTGGCGAGCGCGCAGCCCTTCACCTCATCCCGGCTGCGGCTGTTCGGGCTGCCTGAATCGGAGATCGCGGCGACGCTGCGCGAGGTGAGCGCGACGCTGGACCTGGCTCCGCTGGAGATCACCACCTGCCTGCGCCGAGCCGAGCTGGAAATCGACATCCGGCACCGGCCGGGCGCCGAGGCGATCCGTGATGCGCTGATCGAGGCGATCCGCAGCCGGCATTCTCAGTACCTGTTCTCGACCGACGGCACCTCGCTGGACGACCAGCTGGCCGATCTGCTGCAGGGCCGACGCATCGGGCTCGCAGAATCGTGCAGTGGTGGGCTGCTGGCCGCTCGACTCACCGAGCGGCCAGGATCCTCAGACTACGTTGCAGGCGGGGTGGTGGCCTACTCCAATACCGCCAAGACCGAGTTGCTCGACGTGTCGGCACAGCTGATCGAGCAGCACGGAGCGGTGTCACCGGAGGTCGCCCGAGCCATGGCCGACGGAGCACGAGACCGCTTCGGCGCCGACATCGGCTGTGGGATCACCGGAGTGGCCGGCCCCGGCGGAGGCACCGATGCCAAACCGGTGGGCTACGTATGCATCTGCGTGACCACCAGCGAGGGCGTTGCCCGGGCCAGCGACCCGGTGCTGCCCGGTGACCGCGCCGAGATCCGCGACCGATCGGTGACCGTCGCGATGCACCTCGTCCGGCGGGTGCTCAAGGGCCTTGCGTGACTACTGCTTGAGGGCGTGCCGGTCCGACTTGCTCTTCTTCACTGCAGCGTAGGCAGCGGAGCCGATGAACACGCCGGCACCGATCACCAGCGCCCAGAACAGCAGCTCGAACAGGGCACCCAACACCCAGCCCAGCACCATGAACCCGATCCAGATCAACGCAATGATCCCGAGCACTTTGATCAGGGTTTGCATGGCGGTCTCCTCAGCGGGGGGCGGATTTACCTGCTGACCTCAGTTCACACCCGTCAGGGCGGACCGGCATCGGGGTAAACCCTGAGCGAGCCCAGATCAGCGACTAGGGCGAGACGTCCGGGCGGCACTCGACGACTTCGGGAGTACGTCCGCAGCGGGTGAGGGCCGCTGCTCCGGGATCTGCGGGCGGAGGTCTGGCGCCACCTGGTTGGGGGCCGCCTCATCTGAGCCCACAGCCGCCCAGCCGGTGAGGAACAGCAGGAATCGGGAGACAAAGTAGGCGAACACCATCAAGCCGATCACGGGACCGAACAGCCGTCCGGTGGGGCTGGCAGTGACACTATCGAGGTAGATGGCAAAGGCCTGTTTGAGCACCTCGAATCCCATCGCGCCGAATAACGCAGCCCACGTCGCACGGCGCAGCGGAACCGGCTCCCGCGGCAGCCGCGCAATCACCCAGAGGAACACCAACCACATACCGGCCACCGACGCCGCCACGGCGAGGAAAGTCAACACCAGCCGGGCACCGGGGAGCTGTCCCAGACCCACCGCGTTGAGCACCACGCTGGCGAAGGCAGTGCCGACGCCGGTCATCGCGAAGGACAGCACCAGCGCCAGGCCCAGCCCCAGCAGAGCCAGCAGGTCGAACACCTTGGTCCGCAGGAAGCCCTCTGGCGCAGGTGACTCCTCTCCGTGTGTCGCTGATCGCCATTGCGCGGTGATCGCATCGCGAAGGTTGCCCATCCAGCCCAGCCCGGAGTACAGCGCACCGAGCAGGCCCACGATCCCTACACCACTGCGAGAGGCGATCGCTCCATCGACGACCTGGTTGAGCGTCTGGCCTAATCCCTCCGGCGCCGCCTGTTGAATCTGATCCTGTAACTGGCGCAGCAGCTCCTGGTTGCCGGCCAGCACGAAGCCGGCCACCGAGAAGGCGATCATCAGTAGCGGAACCAGCGAGAGCACGCTGAAGAACGTGATCGCCGCGGCATAGTGGTCGCCGTGGTGGGTGGTGTAGGACTGCCCAGCTCGTACCAGGTGATCCAACCATCGGTACCGCGACCGAAACCGCTGCAACAGACTCGGTGTGGAGTCGATCTGCTGTGGACCTGTCCCCCGCATACCCTCCCACGGTAGTCGGGTTATGCGGGTTCAGCCTCCTGACGGAAGGAAGCCCACCCGGTCGTACACCGCCCGCACGGTCCGGCCGGCGACCTCACGGGCCCGCTCCGCGCCCCGGGCCAGCAGCTTGTCCAGCTCAGCTGTGTCATCGGTGTAGCTGGCCACCTGTTGGCGCAGCGGCGTCACGAAGTCGGCGAGCGCCTCGGCGACATCAGACTTCAGCGCCCCGTACCCCTGGCCCGCATAAGCCGCCACCAGGTCGTCGACGGTGCGCCCAGACAGCGCCGAGTAGATCACCAGCAGGTTCGAGACGCCGGCCTTGGCGACCGGGTCGTAGTGGATCTCCCGTCCGGCGTCGGTGACCGCCGAGCGGATCTTCTTCGCGGACACCTTGGGATCGTCGAGCAGGTCTATCACCCCGGCCGGCGAGGACGTCGACTTGCTCATCTTCGCCGTAGGTTCGGCCAAGTCGTAAATCTTCTCCGCACCCTTGACGATGTGCGCTGCGGGCACGGTGAACGTCGAGCCGTAGCGGGAGTTGAAACGCTGGGCGAGGTCCCGGGTGAGCTCGATGTGCTGGCGCTGGTCCTCCCCCACCGGAACCTGGTCGGCCTGGTAGAGCAGGATGTCGGCCGCCTGCAGGATCGGGTACGTGAACAGCGCGACGCCGACCCGGTCGCCGCCCTGCTTGGCCGACTTGTCCTTGAACTGCGTCATCCGGGCGGCCTCGCCGAAGCCGGTGAGGCATTCCAGTACCCAGGACAGCTGGGTGTGCTCGGGCACATGGCTCTGCACGAACACCGTGGAGCGATCCGGATCGACGCCGAGCGCAAGCATCTGGGCCGCCGCCACCCGGGTTCGGTGGCGCAGCTTCTGGGGATCCTGCTCGACGGTGATCGCATGCAGGTCGACCACGCAGTAGAACGCTTCATGGTCGGCCTGCAGGGCCACCCACTGCCGGATCGCACCCAGGTAGTTGCCGAGATGGAACGAGTCCGCAGTGGGCTGGATCCCGGAGAGCACCCGGGGGCGC
>JBGSWT010000791.1:0-3241 GCA_041751815.1 Pseudonocardiaceae bacterium | reverse complement strand
GGTGCCCAGCGACAACGTGGCCGGCACGGTGACGACCTGGTCGGCAGGGACGACGAGGAGGCCGAGATGCTCGATGACCCGCTCGCTGCTGTCGACCCGCACCACGACAGTCCCGGTCGCTGGGAGCGCCTGCGGGTCGCGCACGGCCGCCGCACGCTGTTCATCCCCACTCGGGAGTCCGCTGCGCACCCCCTGTTCAAAAACCGCGTCGTCGCCGCCTGCGACACAGTTGTGACGTCGCTGTTCGAGATCGGCTGGCCGGCCCGGCCGCACCGCGTGTTGCGAAATGCCCTGACCGAATCCTCCGAACGCCATCCTGCCACTTTCATCGCCACGACCACGGTCGGCGGCCAGCGACTGCCGGTGCCCCGCTACAGCGCCACCGCCCCGTCGATCCGCACAGAAGGACGAGTCGACGAGATGGCGATGTATTGCGGGTATTCCTGCGAGCGAGTCACCGCGGCCCATTCGGTCGCATCCGTCCTCACCCGGTTCCGCCATGAGTTCGAGGTGGCTTTGGCGCGCCTGGAGGTGACCTGATGGGCTCCGATACCGGCGCGAGCGTGGACGGCGCCCTTGAACCGGTGGTCGACTGGCTGCGCGCCAAGAACGCCGACATCGAGGTGATCCCGTCAGATCTCGATCTGATCGAGAATCGACTCATCGACTCGCTCGGTTTTATGGAATTCATCCTCCTGCTGGAGGATCTGATGGGCCGAGAGATTGTGTTGGAGCAGCTTAGCGTCGACCAGCTCCGTACCCTTGATGCGATCTTCGTGAACTTCTTGAAGCCGCAGGATGTCTGACTTCGACCATCTGTAGCCTTGGGTGTCACCGACTTAGGCTTGCATATCAGCCGGGCGTTGACGCGTTCATTGCACTTCGTCCGGGCGTCGACATTCGCATCGACCGTAGCCGGGACTTCAACCACGCGTGATCGGCTTCGACGGGATTATGCGCGTACAGCTCCATCGGACATAGCACGCCGCGAGCGAGAGCGGTGACTTAGAATTCGCTTGATGCGGGCGCCCCCGGAGTGCCGGTTATGTGTGGGTTTCCCAGATATCGAAGACGCGACAGACGCCTTCTAAGGTTGGATGTGCGGCCAGTTGGGCGCGTAACTGCTCGCGGTGTAGGTCCACGTCCTGGCCATTGGCGAGTGCGAGGTCGAGCAGGTTGGCCAGCGTAGTGCTGAGTTGACGTTCACGGTCGTAGGGCAGGGCGCCGTCGAGGTCGAGAAAGACTGACGTCATCTGAACGGCCCCCTCGGCCAGCAGTTGCCGGAAGTCGGGTTGTGGACGGTCAGATCGAGCGGTCGGTTGATAAGGGTTGCCTATGGGCGTGGGTCTGTCTAGGAGATCGGCGGTGATGATCGCCGCTACGGCCGGAGCCATCAAGATCCCGTTGCGGTATGTGCCGGTGGCCAGCAGCAGACCGGGCAGGCTGCAGGTACCGATCAGCGGAGCACCGTCGGCACTGGCAGGCCTATTGCCCCATCGGATGCCCTTGACGGCGGCGGTGCGCAGGTCGACACGGAACTGGTGAAGCATGCCGTGCAACAGGCTGAGGTGCTCACCAGCGGTCGGGCCGGTGACCGGCACCGTGGTGAAGCGGTTGGTCGCACCCACGTACAGACCACCCGGACCGTGGGGAACTAAATGCAGACCACAGGCAAAATCCCGGTTGGGAGTGCGAATCACCATGGGCGGCTGGGCCGACTCGGGAACCTCCATCACTATGCTGACTCCCTTGGCCGCCAGCACCGCTGGCAACGACCCGGTCAGTGACGCGAGCGGGGCCAGCAGGGCGTCGGTGGCCGCTCCCGCGGCGAGCACCACCCGGTCGGCGAGAACGCGCGTGTCGTCGTCGAGAGCCACGCCGGTGACCGCCTGCGTCCCAGCGGGGACTAGGACGCTGCGGGCAATTCCCGGCACGCGATCTACACCCGGATGGGTGCAACACGCGGTGTCCAAGGCGGCCAGGACCGCCTCAGCGTTGACCCAACCTTCGCGAGGGCAAGCCAACGCTGCCACCGGCGCGTGTCGAGGAGCAGGCCGTAGGCCGGGCACCAGCCGAGGATCGAGATCCTCCATGGGCAGTCCAAGTGACCCGGCAGCTATTCGGATCGCCTCCAGATTGTCCCGGTCCGCAGGGTGGTCGAGGTTCGCGATGACCACGGTCCCCTGACCGATACGGACACGAGTGCCGGCGTGTTCGGCGATCGCCTCGATCCAGCCCGGCCACAGCAGTGCCGATTCATGTCGGAACACCAGATCGACCATGTCCTGTTCGCCGATGGTGTGCTCGCCCAAAACACCGAGCATCGCCCCGGCCGCCGGGCTGGCTGCTCCGCGGGTGCCGTAGCCGGGGCCTACCAGGGCGACCCGCAGTCCGGCATCAGCAGCCGCCACAGCGATGGCCATGCCAAGCACCCCGGTGCCTACTACGACGACCTCGTGTCCGTGCATACCGCGAATCCCCACTTTCGATGACGGTAGCTGTCAGCAGTGCCTGACCAGCGGCGGCTTCCAACCGGGCTCGGGACAGTGGCGGCTCACGCCCCCCGCTGCTTGCCGAGCTGGCACCCTCGCCCCTTTGAGGGTGCCAGTGAAAGATCGATAAGCGGGATACTGACGCACCGCTACGGCTGAGATGGCGACAACGTCGTTGCTGCTGGCTCTGGTGATGCTCATCGAGTCGATCGGGATGCGGATGGTTGCGTTGCTTATGAGGTAGACGGCGCATCGGAAAGCCCGACTTTTCATGGACTGATGGGCGACCCTGCAGCAGTCGTGCGGTCGATCTGCTGGGACCGCTGGCGAACCAAAGTTCTCGGACCGCTGTCGTCCGGCGCGGCAGCGGCTGCTGGAGCTGAGTTTAGGTTTGTGAGATCACCTGGGTTTATATTTGCTCGGCAGCTGCCTGCTCGCCAGCTGCCCGATTGACCGCCTTCCCTGCGCCGAAATGTCGAGCAAGGGATCGATAAGGAGACTTCGACTGGCGCCAGAATGTGTCTGGTTACATGTCGGATCGCGTCTGCATCGTGCCTGATTTCAGATGATGGGTGCCGGATCTGCAACGTGTGCTGACAGAAACGGA
Source organism: Pseudonocardiaceae bacterium (assembly GCA_041751815.1). Lineage (GTDB taxonomy): Bacteria > Actinomycetota > Actinomycetes > Mycobacteriales > Pseudonocardiaceae. Next base: position 142 of record JBGSWT010000791.1, on the reverse strand, counting down.
TCTTGAGGCTTATGTAGAAGTCCTTTGGCTGGGTCGCTGAGGGGATGGGGGATCTGGGGGTGCTTCGATACAGCTCTGGTTGTCCCGAACTCAACAGCAGAGCTGCGCTGGTGGCGTGGAACAGCTCTGCTGTTGAGTTCGG
>JBGSWT010000790.1:0-2227 GCA_041751815.1 Pseudonocardiaceae bacterium | reverse complement strand
CGGCGTTGCGCTCCAGCCGCAGTGTCGGGTCCGCGGCCACCAACCGGCCCAGCCCGCGGGCCAAGGCGTCCTCATCGCTTCGGCTACGGCCTACCACGGCCACTGGCAACAACGGCTCCGGCATCGTCCACGGCGCCACCCGCAGCGGGTTGCTGGGCGCGGAAAGGGTGTCCCCGGTCTCCGCGGAGACCACCTTGGTCACCGCGCAGAGGTCACCGGCCACGCAGTGCGGTACCTCGCTCAGCGTGCCACCCAGCGGGGTGTAGACGTGTGCCACCCGTTCGTCGACGTCGTGATCGGCGTGCCCGCGGTCGGCCAGCCCGTGCCCGGAGACGTGTACGGGATGGTCTGGGTGCAACGTTCCGGAGAACACCCGCACCAGCGACACCCGGCCTTGGTAAGGGTCCACGGTGGTGCGGACGACCTCTGCTACCAGCGCCGCGGCGGGGTCCACGTCCACCTGGGGGTGTGCCGATCCATCGGGGCGGGTCACCGGGGGAGGGGCGTGCTTGCCGGGAGCGGGGAAGGCCCCGGTGAGCACCTCGAGAATTTCGGCGAGCCCCACCCCGGTGCTGGCGCACGCCGGGATCACCGGGTGAAAGGAACCGCGCGTGACCGCCGTCTCCAGGTCCTCGATCAGCGCCTCGACGTCGAGGTCCTCGCCGCCGAGGTAGCTGTCCATGAGGGACTCGTCCTCACTCTCGGCGATGATCCCCTCGATGAGTTCGGCGCGGGCCACGGTGAACTCATCGGCGTCCACAGCGCTACCCACCGGGCTGGTTTCGCCTTCCACCGGCGGGTATCCGTCGCAGTAGTCGAACAGCCGCTGCGACAGCAGCCCCACCAGACCGGTCACCGCGCCGGAACCGTCGCGGACCGGCAGGTACAGCGGCAGCACCCCCTCCCCGAAGGTCGCCCGGCAAGCGACGATCTCACCATCGAGGTCGGCCCGTGGGTGATCCAGCCGGCTCACCACCACCGCCCGAGGCATCCCGGCATCCGCGCACTCCTGCCAGAGCGCGACCGTGGCCGGATCCACGCCATCCCCCGCGGAGACCACGAACAGCCCGGCGTCGGCGGCCCGCAGCCCAGCCCGCAACTCGCCGCCGAAGTCGGCGTAGCCGGGGGTGTCCACCAGATTGATCTTGATGCCGGCGTGCTGCAGCGGTGCGATGGCCAGCGTGACCGACCGTTGCTGGCGCACCGCGGCCGGGTCGTGATCACACACCGTGGTGCCGTCGGTGACCGTACCCGCGCGGCTGATCACACCGGTGGCCGCCAGCAGTGCCTCCGCCAACGTCGTCTTCCCCGCCCCGGATGGGCCGACCAGGGCCACATTGCGGATCCGAGCCGGGTCCTGCGCCGCTACCGCGGGATCAGGACGCTCACCGTTGCCTTTCGTGCCCATGGCACCCCACCCTCGGCTATGCGGGACCGTGTGGTCGATCTCACACCGGTGTGCCGGTCGAGGCAACCCCCCAGCGGCCTGGAACCGGCGACGTTGTCAGCGGCCCCGACGTACGATCGAGTACTGGGTCCCGAGACTTGGGTCCCAGTGCTTGCTTCGTGTCACTGCCCTGAGGAGCGAACCGCCGTGCTGGCCGAGAACATCAACACTGAGCGTCAGATCGGTACTGCACTGGTCAAGCGCGGGATGGCCGAGATGCTCAAGGGCGGTGTGATCATGGACGTGGTCACGCCGGAGCAGGCCAAGATCGCCGAAGACGCTGGCGCGGTGGCCGTCATGGCGCTGGAGCGGGTCCCCGCCGACATCCGCGCCCAGGGCGGTGTCGCCCGGATGAGTGAGCCGGACATGATCACCGGGATCATCGAGGCGGTGTCCATCCCGGTGATGGCCAAGGCCCGCATCGGGCATTTCGTCGAGGCGCAGGTGCTGCAGGCGATCGGCGTGGACTACGTCGACGAGTCCGAGGTATTGACCCCGGCTGATGAGGCCCACCACATCGACAAGTTCGCTTTCACCGTGCCGTTCGTCTGCGGCGCTACCAACCTGGGTGAGGCGTTGCGCCGGATCTCCGAGGGCGCCGCCATGATCCGGTCCAAAGGGGAAGCCGGGACCGGCAATGTCGTCGAGGCCACCCGGCACATGCGCTCGATCCGCGCGGGCATCCGCGCCCTGGCGGCAATGCCACCCGAGGAGCTGTTCGCGGCTGCCAAGGAGCTGGCGGCCCCGGTGGAGCTGATCCGCGAGGTCGCTGCGGCTGGC
>JBGSWT010000789.1:0-1717 GCA_041751815.1 Pseudonocardiaceae bacterium | reverse complement strand
GCCCAGCACCTGCTGGTGTTGCTGACCGGCATCGCCACCGACCCCGACCAACCAGTGCAGGGTTTGCCGCTGCTCACCGACACCGAGCACCACCAGGTGCTGCGGCAATGGAACGACACCGCCCGGGACGTACCCACAGCGACACTGCCGGAACTGTTCGCCGCGCAGGTCAGCGCCCACCCCGACGCCGAAGCCGTGCGCTGCGGACCCACCAGCCTGACCTACACCCAACTCGACAACCAGGCCAACCGGTTGGCGCGGCTGTTGATCGCCCACGGCGCCGGCCCGGAGCGGATCGTAGCGCTAGCGCTGCCCCGCTCGATGGAGATCGTGGTGGCGCAGCTGGCAGTGGCCAAGACGGGAGCGGCGTTCCTGCCGATCGATCCGGACTACCCCCAGGCGCGCATCGCCTTCATGCTCACCGATGCCGCCCCGGTGCTGATGTTGACCCTGAACGCGGTGGCGGCAGGTCTGCCAGACCTCGTCGATGCCACGGTGTTGGTGCTCGATGACTCTGGCACGGTGGCGTCGGTGGCGGCGATGCCCGACTGCGCGCCGACCGATGCCGAGCGCGGGACGGCGTTGTCGGTGACGCATCCCGCGTATGTGATCTACACCTCCGGCTCTACCGGCCAGCCCAAGGGTGTGGTGGTCAGCCATGCCGGTGTCTCCAGCCTTGCCGCGGCACAGACCGAACAGTTGGGGGTCGATGCGCACAGCCGGGTCTTGCAATTCGCTTCGCCCAGCTTCGACGCGTCGTTCTGGGAGCTGTGCATGAGCCTGCTCTCGGGAGGCACGCTGGTGGTAGCCCCCGCGGAGCAGTTGCTGTTCGGAGCGTCGCTCGTCGCGCTCGCTGGCGACCAGCATGTGACGCATGCGACGTTGCCGCCGTCGGTGTTGGCGTCGTTGCCGGCCGGGGATGGTTCACCGCCGGCGGTGACGTTGGTGGTGGCCGGTGAGGCGTGCCCATTGGAGCTGGTCACCGCTTGGTCGACGAGCCGACGGATGATCAATGCTTACGGTCCCACCGAGACCACCGTGTGCGCCACCATGAGTGACCCGCTGTCAGCTGCGATGGATACGCCTCCGCCCATCGGTCGGCCGATCGTTAATACGCGCACCTACGTGCTGGACGCGACGTTGCGCCCGGTGCCCATCGGGGTGCCCGGTGAGCTGTACATCGCTGGTCATGGTTTGGCCCGTGGCTATCTCCGTCGGCCGGGGTTGACCGCGGCGCGGTTTGTGGCCAACCCGTTCGGGTCCGCGGGATCGCGGATGTATCGGACCGGGGATGTGGTCCGGTGGAGCCCCGAGGGCGAGCTGGAATTCCTGGGCCGGATTGATGAGCAGGTGAAGATCCGGGGATTCCGGATCGAGCTGGGTGAGGTGGAGTCGGCATTGCGGGCCGAGCCGGGAATTGCCCAGGCTGTGGTGGTGGCCCGCGAGGGGCCGGCGGCATTGGGTCAGGGCGCACAGGGTCAGGCCGCACACCAGCAGCTGGTGGCGTATCTGGTTCCCGTACCGGGGCCGCTTGTGCCCGATGCTTCAGTGCTGCGTGCCGGACTCAAGAAGACCTTGCCGGATTACATGGTGCCTGCGGTGTTTGTGGTGTTGGAGGCGTTGCCGTTGGGTCCGACGGGGAAGGTGGATCGTCAGGCGTTGCCGGCGGTGGATCGGGTGATGGAGCCGGTGTCGGTGTATGTGGCCCCGCGTTCTG
>JBGSWT010000788.1:0-2249 GCA_041751815.1 Pseudonocardiaceae bacterium | reverse complement strand
CCCGCTGGACAGCACTGCGCGGGCGATGAGCACCACGGCACTGGCCGCGGCCACCGTGAGCACCGCCCACCGTGTCCGGCCATCGTCGAGCACCCGGCGAGCCGGCCCGGACAGTGCGAACCCGGCCAGTAGGAAGGGGGTGAGTAAGACGGCGCTCACCAACGATTCACTCGTGACCTGGCCCGCGGCGGCCAGCGCGGCAATCGAGGTCACCGAACCCAGGACGAAGTAGCCGCCGATCGTGCCGCGGACCCGTGGACCCGCCTCGCCTTGATAGAGCAACGCGATGGGTGGTCCGCCGATCGAGGCCGCGGTCCCTCCGGCCCCGCTGGCGATTCCCGCGATCACCAGTGCGCGGGGCCGGGGGCGCGGCCGCCAGGACAGCAGGGACAGCACCACGCAGGCCAGCACGCAGAGTCCGATAATCAGGCTGAACGCCCGCTGCGACAGCATCACCACGGCGAGGACTCCGAGCCCGGTGCCGGGCAGCCGGCCCAGCATCGCCCACCCGATCCCCGGCCAGTCGGCGTGGCGTCCATCCCGGACCACGGCGAGCACCGAATGCACGGTTGTCAGCAAGATCAACGGAACCGGGACGAGAGCGGGGTTGAACAGAGCCAGCAGTGGTGCCGCCACCAAGGACATGCCGTACCCGACCGCGCCCTGCACCAACGCGCCCAGCGCCACCACCAGACCGGCCGCGATGATCATCTCAGGAAGCTTGGCGAGCAGCGTTGAGTGTTACGGAGCGCGACCGTATCTCCCGTCATCGGGTACTACGGTACGAGATCCGTGCTGGTGCCGGCTGGGTCGCGAGATATCTTTCGAAGGTGATGCGTCCGTCGGCGTGATCCGGCGTGAGGTGCCCGCCGTGGCGGTAGCCGCGGAATGTCTGGCCAGGTAACCGGACGGGCAGCACTGCCCGGCGACTTCCGGTGGCCCGCAGGTATGCCTCAGCCAGGTCCCGGGCCGTTCGCACCTCAGGACCGCCAAGGTCGCGGACGTGGCCGCTCGGCGGGCGAATGGCAAGTTCGAGGAGACGGTCCGCGACGTCGCGAACGGCGATCGGTTGGACGCTGAGGTCGGGCACCAGCATCCTCGGGAGGCGCGCGGCTGCAGCGAACATGCACCGGATCAAGTCGTGGAATTGGGTGGTTCGCAAAATCGTGTAAGGCAGACCGGAGGCCTCAATTGCCCGTTCCGCGGCAAGCTTGAGCCGGTAGTAGGCGAGCGGGACACGATCGACCCCGACAATGGAGATGTACACCAGATGCGGCCCACCGGCTGCCCGGAGAGCCGTGAGCAGTCTCCGATCCGCCTCGCCGCGAAAGTCACCCGCGCAGTGGATGACCGAGTCCGCCGCGTCCAGCGCGGCGTCGAAGCCCTCGCCGCTGCGGTAATCGACGGTTGCCCAAGCGTAGGGCCGCGGACCTGCCGGCGGCGGCCGGCGGCTCGCGAGCCGAACCTGGTGCCCGGAGTTGAGCAAGTGGTGGACGACGGCACGACCGAGGACTCCCGTGCCGCCGGTAACCAGGATCATCACGGGTCCGTTCGTCCGAGCGCTCGCCTGTCATCCAACGCGTGCAACCGCGTGCAACATCAACCGCGTAGTCCGACCAGAGTCTGCCAGGCGCGGGTGGCCAGCTGCAGGTTGAAGCGGGTATCGGGACAGGACAGATCGTGGCCGGACACTTCCCGGATTCGCTGCAGCCGATACTTCAACGTGTTGCGGTGCACCGACAACGACGCAGCGGCGGCGTCGTAGCTTCCGCCGTACTCCAGGTACTCGGACAACGTGTCTACCAAGGCGGAATGCCTGCGTGAGTCGTAGTCAAGTAGGGCACCCAGCCACGACCGCACGAACCGGTCGACACCCGCGGTGTCCTGGACCTCGGACAGCAACCGGTACACACCCAGGCCCTCGAAGCCGACGACCTGGGTAGCACCTTTCGCCACGACTTGCATTTTCAGCGCGAACTGGGCCTCTCGGTACGAGCGAGGGAACTCGCTCGGTCGCTCGCACACTCCACCGACCCCGATGCGGCACGTGCCGCCGCCGAGCTCCGCCAGGACGGCGCAATGCAGCCGGTCAAACGGCGCCTTCGCAGGGGAAAGGAGCACGACGATACGCCCGCGGGTGACCAGCAGGACGCCGGCTCCGACGTCGCGGGCTGCCCGGCGCACGGCGTGAAAGAACGCCTCTTCGTCCCGTCGCCTGCCGCGGCCCTCCACTACGAGCACTTGGTGCG
>JBGSWT010000787.1:0-2137 GCA_041751815.1 Pseudonocardiaceae bacterium | reverse complement strand
CCCGGCGGTCACCTCTACGATCGCGGCCGTGGCGGAGTTCATCTACACCATGAAGCAGGTGCGCAAGGCGCACGGCGACAAGGTCATCCTCGACGGCGTCACCCTCGCGTTCTATCCCGGCGCGAAGATCGGCGTGGTCGGACCCAACGGAGCGGGCAAGTCCAGCGTGCTGAAGATCATGGCTGGGCTGGACCAACCGAACAACGGAGAGGCGTTCCTGGCCCCGGGCGCGACGGTGGGCATCTTGCAGCAAGAGCCCACGCTGAACGAGGACAGGTCCGTTCTGGGCAACGTTCAGGAGGGCCTGGGGGAGATCAAGGCCAAGCTGGACCGGTTCAACGAGATCGCCGAAAAGATGGCCACCGACTACTCCGACGAGCTCATGGAGGAGATGGGCCGGCTGCAGGAGGACCTCGACCACGCTGACGCGTGGGATCTCGACTCGCAGCTTGAGCAGGCCATGGACGCCCTGCGTTGTCCGCCGCCCGACGAACCGGTGACGCACCTGTCCGGAGGAGAGCGGCGTCGAGTCGCGCTGTGCAAGCTGCTGCTGTCCAAACCTGATCTGCTGTTGCTGGACGAACCCACCAACCATCTGGACGCGGAAAGCGTGCTGTGGTTGGAGCAGTTCCTGGCGCGCTACCCCGGTGCCGTACTGGCTGTCACCCACGACCGGTACTTCCTGGACAACGTCGCGCAGTGGATCCTCGAGCTGGACCGCGGCCGGGCCTACCCCTATGAGGGCAACTACTCCACGTACCTGGAGAAGAAGGCCGACCGCCTGGCCGTGCAGGGCAGGAAGGATCAGAAGCTGCAGAAGCGGCTGCGCGACGAGCTCGCCTGGGTGCGATCCGGAGCAAAAGCGCGGCAGGCCAAATCTCGAGCCCGCCTGCAGCGTTATGAAGAGATGGCAGTCGAAGCCGAGCGCAGCCGCAAGCTTGACTTCGAGGAGATCCAGATCCCAGCGGGACCGAGGCTGGGCAACTTGGTGGTGGAGGTGTCGCACCTGGACAAGGGGTTCGACGGTCGTCTGCTGATCAAGGATCTTTCCTTCACGCTGCCCCGCAACGGCATCGTGGGGGTGATCGGTCCCAACGGGGTCGGCAAGACAACCCTGTTCAAAACCATCGTGGGTTTGGAGCAGCCCGACTCCGGCACGGTCAAGGTGGGCGAGACGGTGAAGCTGTCCTACGTCGACCAGGAGCGTGCGGGCATCGACCCGAGCAAGACGGTCTTCGAGGTGATCTCCGACGGGCTTGACCACATCCAGGTGGGTAACACTGAGATGCCGTCAAGGGCCTACGTTAGCGCCTTCGGTTTCAAGGGTCCTGACCAGCAGAAACCCGCCGGGGTGCTCTCCGGCGGCGAACGCAACCGGCTCAACCTGGCGCTCACCCTCAAACAGGGCGGCAACCTGATCCTGCTCGATGAACCCACCAACGATCTCGACGTCGAGACGCTGGGCTCGCTGGAGAACGCGCTGGAACAGTTTCCCGGCTGCGCAGTGGTGATCTCCCACGACCGATGGTTTCTGGACCGGGTGGTGACACACCTTCTGAGCTGGGAGGGAACGGAAGAGAACCCCGCCTCGTGGTTCTGGTTTGAGGGCAACTTCGAGGCCTACCAGCAGCACAAGGTCGAACGACTCGGAGCGGAGGCGGCGCGACCACACCGCGTGACTTACCGCAGACTGACCCGGGATTGACCGGGCATGGGGCAGCCGATGATCGGGAACGGCGATGGGGGTGGGAGGTGAGCAGCACGGCGCGCGACGGTGTCCGGACCGGCATGCCGGCCGGCAACGGCGAGGCCGCATCGCTGGTTGAATCCGCGATGCTGTTGCGCTGGCGAGCGCCCGAACTGGCCCTGCTGCTAGCCGACCGGGCGGTGGCCGCCGCAGCGGATGACCAGATGGCCGTCTTGCGGGCAGACCACCTCGCGGTTTTTGCGCTCAACCGCCTTGGGCGGCACGGCGAAGCGGCTCATCGGCTGTTGCCGGCAATCTGGGACGACGAAACCCCTGCTGGGCTCCGGCATGAGTTGCACGTGGAGCTGGCGCACTGCGCAGCGGCGCTCGGCGAACCCGCTGCCGCACTGGGGGCGGTACACGCAGTGCTGGCCGCAGGTGACGATGTTG
>JBGSWT010000786.1:0-2963 GCA_041751815.1 Pseudonocardiaceae bacterium | reverse complement strand
TCGTCGAGGATGGCGACCGGCGGGTCGGCGAGGACCAGCCGCGCCAGGGCGGGTTGCTGGGCCTGGGTCACGGTGAGCCGGTGCCCGCCCTTACCCACCACGGTGGCCAATCCGTCCGGCAGCGCCCGCGCCCATTCCAGCGCCCGACCCGGTCGAGTGCGATGTGAAGTTCGTTATCGGTGGCCTCCAGCCGGGCTAGCCGCAGGTCATCAGCCAGTGGGCCGGCGAAGACATGCACCTCCTGGGTGATCAGCGCGACGATCCGCCGCGTGCCGGTCGGACTGAGTTCGTCCAGGGCCACCCCGCCGATACTGATCGAGCCGCCGGTCGGGCGGTGGATTCCGGCGATCAGCTTGGCCAGCGTGGTCTTACCTGCACCGCTGGCCCCTACCAGGGCGGCTCGCTTGGTCGGGCCGATGTCCAGGTCCACGTTATGAAGCACGGATGATAGGGCAGATAAGCGTAGTCGACATGAGCGGCCTTGACCGAGTTGCCCAATGGCATCACCGGCTGGCGTAGCTCATCATGGCCTAGCAGGTTTGCAACGCCGACCAGTCGGACCAGGCTGGCCGTGGCGGAACGTCGGCCACAGCGGGTACTGATCCTCGCTGTTGATCATGCGAGAAGGTGGCGTTGTCGTCGTCGAACGGATTGGTGGACACAGCGATGTTCTCCCCTCCTACGGCCGGTCACTGGCAAGCGCTGCGGTGGGCCCGAGTTGTGGCGAGGTCACGCGCGGGCGCTTCACGGCCTGCGTCAATGGAGGCGACGATCTCACCGGCGCGGACTGCGGTGTTGGACAGCAGCGTCGAGGATAGGCCGTGGCTGTGTTCTGTGGCACCCTGCACGTAGACGCCCGCGGTGATCGTGTCGTCGGTGGCAATGCGGTGATCACGGCAAATCTCCAACCGCCCGGCCGCGTCCCGGCGGCAGGCTCCGCCGAGATCGCCGAGCAGGCGACACGGGTCGGCAGGCCGGTAGCCTGTTGCATACACGACGAGGTCGGTCGTGAGCACCTCCCGGGAATTGTCGATCATCGACTCCACAGCCAGCTCGATGCGCCCGTTCACCTCGACGGCGTCGGCGATGCGGCTGACGTTGAGAAAGCGCAGCCGTTCCTGGCCGGTGACCTTCTCGCGATAGTGTCGGCGGTAGAGCTTGTCGATGAGCTGCGGGTCGACGACCGAGTAGTTGGTGTTGGCGTGGTAGTTCAAGATCATCTTTTTTACTCCCTCCGGAGCGCGGAAGAAGTCGTCCACGGCACTCGGGTCGAAGACCCGGTTGGCGAAGGAGGTGTCGTCGGCGGGGCTATAGCCATACCGCGCGAACACGGCGCACACCTGCGCGCTGGGAAAGCTGCGATACAGGTAGTCGACCGCCTCGGCGGCGCTCTGTCCGGCGCCAACCACGGTCAGTCTCTCCGGCGCGGTGAGGGTGTCGATCTTGGACAGCAGATCGCAGCTGTGCCAGATCCGGGTGCCCGTGCAGACGCCCTCGGGAAGGTGGGGCTGCAGCCCGGTAGCCAAGACGATGTTGCGTGCTCGTACCCGCGCGATACCCGCGTCCGGCTGGCGGGTGACCACCTCAAGGCACTCCCCGGTCCCTCCATCGTCCATCGGTTTGATTCCGATGACCTCGGTGCCGTAATCGACCTGTTCAGCGAAGACCGACGCCGCCCACTCCAGGTAATCGTGGAATTCGATCCGGGTGGGGAAAGAACTGCCGTAGTTGATGAAGTCGATCAGACGTCCGCGATCGTGCAGGTAGGACACAAAGCTGAACGGACTAGTGGGGCTGCGCAGCGTGACCAGATCCTTGAGATAAGACACCTGCATGGTGGCGTCTTCGATCAGCATGCCGCGGTGCCAGCCGAACCGCGGCTGTCGCTCGATGAACCGGGCCGTGAGCGGATCGCTCGCGCTGTTCACGTTGTGCTCGTCGAGGGCGATGGCCAGGGCGAGGTTAGACGGGCCGAATCCCACTCCGACGATGTCGAGAATCTCATCAACCGAGCTGAGGAATGCGGGAACAGAGTGCAGCGTCGCCATCCTTGGATCCGCGCGGTGTGAATCATCTTGATTAGGCGATCGGTGCATATCTGCGATGGGCACGAAACCCTCCCTTGGAGTCGTGAAGTCCAGCGGCATCTGCTTCGCTGAGGGGTGTGCAGGCCCCGTGTCGACCGGCGCTGGTGCACGTCTCCGCTCACCCGGTGCTGGAACACCTCCCTGCCTAACAAGTCCAGTGCAGCGCGGAAGAACACTGGACTCGCAGCTCGCAACATCCAGCGACCCGTTCGTAACTATGGTAAGCCTAACCTAGCTACAGTTCAAATTGTTCCCATATGCACGGCCACCCCGGACTGCTGGCGGAAAGAAGGGGCAACCGGTGTGATCCCGACTGCACTGAGGCCAACGCCGTGTCGAGCAGGTCAACCGCGCGGATGCCGTCGGATGCAGTCCTGGATGGCTCCCCAGCAACCACGTGATCGCCGGGGGACGAACTGCATCCGGAGAGCACTAGCACCGCCGTGAAGAGCAAGCCCGCCATGCACGCCTTGGGCGCCAGGTGCTCATCGACATGTGTCACGGTCACATCCTGACGGCGGACAACCGTGAGTTCACGCAACTGTCGGTAAGGCGATCTGTATATTCACCCAATCAGGCATCGCCCAGTCGGATTAAGGCGCTGCAAATGGTATGGGCTAGAGGAAGAGGGCATGTTCACCGAGCGTGTTCACTGGCCACGGACGATCGCGAGGGCGTTGGTGTCCGCCGCGGCCGCCTGGACCGCAGAGTCGCAAGCCCAGATCGACGGTTGCGGTCCAACCCCGTCTACCAGACCCACCGGTGGTCGCGCAGGGGCGGGAGGTCTTCCACGGGATGATGCCGCTGCAGGCGGCCGTGGACGGCGCCCCGAACACCGCGGTGCCGGCAGCTTGACGCGCCGTCCAGGCCCGCGCC
>JBGSWT010000785.1:0-2315 GCA_041751815.1 Pseudonocardiaceae bacterium | reverse complement strand
GCCGATCGCACCCAGCACGACGGCCAACAGCGATGCGCCGACCTGCCCGAGAGAGACGCGTCGGCCCCGCAGCAGGTGCACCACCCCGACCAGACCCGGCACCAGCAAGATGGTGCCCCACCTCGCCGAGGTAGGCCTGTTCATCGTCAGACCATGCGGGATCGATCGCAGTGGCGACCGCGAAGAGCACTGGGCTCAGGATTAGGCCGAGTGCCGCGAACGTTCGTGCGTTCGTTCACTTGGCCTAGCGCGCTGGAACATCGAGCAGAACGCCATAGCTTCCTACAAGTCGATGGCGCTGTGGTGCCGGCGATAGATCTCGGCGAGTCGCGCCGGGTCAGGCGGTCCGGCGGCGGGTAGCGCGGCACCGATGTCCTCGATGAACGTGAGCGCGCTACCTGGACTCCATAACCCCAGGACCTGTGCCGGCTCGTCGCCAGGATTGGCGTCGGGATCAGGCGCATCCGAAAGGTACACTCGTCGACTTGTGGATCACGCAGGCCGGCGGGTGGGTGCAGAGCGTCAACTCGTCCGGCACCGGAGTCCACGTTCCCCATGGCCCCGGTTTTCCTGTCGGCTACGCATCATTAATATGGTTTTCAATTCGTACTCTTAAAGTTTATTTTGTTCGAAGTGGATGCCGGTATGGCCAACGGGTCTCGAAAGTGGCGGAGAGCCTCGGCTGCCGTTCAGGACGATACGGAGGTTGTCATGGGAAACGGTTGGAAACATTGGCTGAGCGTTTTCGCAGCCGCGACGGTCCTCACGGGTGGGCTAGCCTCGATCTTTCATCGCGACAACGCAACAGCGCGACCGTCCTCAGGTCGCTGCAGCGGTGCATGCCCCTGCGGGACCATGTGACGCGCGTACGAAACGTTGAGAGCTGGCCGGAGTAGCGGCGCTACGCCGTTGCCTCGTCGAGCACGAGGCAGAACGGGTGCCCTGCTGGGTCCAGGTACACCCGGAAGGTCGTCCCGGGCTGGACGTCAGCCTTGCGGGCGCCCAGCGCCAGCACCTGCTCCTCACCGACATCGAGATCCGGCACGTCGAAATCCAGGTGTGCTTGCTGCGGGTGCTGGTCACTTGGCCACACCGGAGGTTGGTGGCCAGGAGCGCGCTGGAACGCCAACGTAGCGCCGCCCTCACCGCGCAGCTGCACCCAATCGTCGTCCTCACGGTCGGGTTCCCAACCCGTGATCGCGGCGTAGAACTCCGCCAGCGCCCGCGGGTCGCGGCAATCGAGTGCCACCAGACTGAACTGTGCGATACCAGCCATGCCGTGAACAGTACTGGCGGACCCCGACAGTCTTGCCTCGAAACAAGCTGACCACAACCCGCTCTGCTATCGCCGAGGTCGACATCAGGGCTGTCCGAAGCCGCCCCCGCAGCGCTCATGTCGAACTCGGCGCAGGTAGAGCTGTGACAGCGCGGCAGCACGGCTCATCACCCCTCAGGGCTGGCGGCGTGGCTCAAAGGCCGATGGCACCGGCACCGTCGCGGTAGACCACGGCGACGGATGGGCGGGGCTGCGCGCTGCCGCCGTCGGGCCAGCGGGACGCCGGGTTGTCCGGTGACGCGTCGTCGGAGTCGCCGGGGTGCTGCGGGGAGATCAGCACGAACTGCTCCTCGATCACCGGGCCGCAGGCCTCCGCCCCGACCGGAACGGTGGCGAAGAGCTTGACCAGCCCGCGCTGCTCGCCCTGCAGCGCCACCCCGTAGAGGCCGTCATTGAAGCCCAGCTCATTGCCGTCGGTGGAGATCCAGAGGTTGCCGTACCGATCGAAGGCCAGGTTGTCCGGGCAGGAGATCGGGCTTACCTGGGACTTGTCGAAACCCGCAAAGTACGTCGACGGATCCGCCGGGTCCCCGCACAGCAGCAGCACCCGCCAGCCGAATCGGGTCCCGGTGGGGTCGTCGCCGGCCTCCGCCAGCTCGATGACGTGCCCGTGCTTGTTGTTGCGGCGCGGGTTGGCCTCGTCCGGTGCGGCGCCGTCATCGACGCCGCGCTCGACGTTGTTGGTCATCGCCAGGTACACCCGGCCGGTTTGTGGGTGTGGCTGGACGTCCTCCGGGCGGTCCATTTTCGTGGCGCCGACGCGGTCGCCAGCAATCCGGGTGAAGATGTAGACCTCCTCGGCGCTCATCCCCGGTACGAACGACTCGCGGTTACGGGCCAGCGGTACCCACTCGCCGGCGCCGTCGAATGCGCCGTCGGCGGGCAGCCGTCCCGAGCCGTCGATTTGTGCGGGCGGGCTGTTGCCGGTGAACCTCGCGACATACAACGTGCCGGCGTCGAGCAGCTGCCGGTTCTGCGC
>JBGSWT010000784.1:0-8247 GCA_041751815.1 Pseudonocardiaceae bacterium | reverse complement strand
TGGCAGGGGGAGCCCTGGTCACCCGCGCCGCCGCGCCGGGCCAGATCGTGCCGGTGGACTCCGAGCATTCCGCACTCGCTCAATGCCTGCGTGCCGGTACCGCCACAGAGGTGTCCCGGCTGGTTCTCACCGCCTCTGGCGGGCCGTTTCGCGGACGGCGCCGTGACCAGCTAGACGAGGTCACCGCCGAGCAGGCCCTGGCGCACCCGACCTGGCGAATGGGGCCGGTGGTGACGGTGAACTCGGCCACCCTGGTCAACAAGGGCCTGGAGCTGATCGAGACGCACCTACTGTTCGGTGTTCCCTATGACCGCATCGACGTGGTGGTGCACCCGCAGTCGGTGATCCACTCGATGGTCACGTTCATCGACGGTTCGACGGTGGCCCAAGCCAGCCCGCCGGACATGCGGCTGCCGATCGCCCTGGCGCTGGGCTGGCCGGACCGGGTCGCCGACGCAGCGCCGGCCTGTGACTTCGCCCATCCCATGAGCTGGACGTTCGAGCCGGTGGACGCCGAGGTGTTTCCCGCCATCGAGCTGGCCAGGATGGCGGGCACCGCGGGCGGTTGCGTTCCGGCGGTGTTCAACGCCGCCAACGAGGAGGCGGTGGCGGCCTTCCTGAGCGGTGACATCTCTTTCTGTGGGATTGTCGACGCGCTGGAGGCTGTGCTGGGTGAGGCGCAGGGGTGGCAGGCGGACCCGACTACGGTGGACGACGTGCTGGCCGCTGAAGACTGGGCTCGCAGCAGGACCAGGGAGTTGCTGGGCAGGATGAGGAGGAGTACAGCGTGACATTCGTGCTGGGTGTAGTGCTGTTCGCGGTGGGGATCGGAATATCCATCGCGTTGCACGAGGCCGGTCACATGTACAGCGCGAAGGCCTTCGGGATGAAGGTGCGCCGCTACTTCATCGGCTTCGGCCCCACCCTGTTCTCCTTCCGCCGCGGAGAGACCGAGTACGGCCTCAAATTGATCCCGGCCGGCGGCTTCTGCGACATCGCCGGGATGACCGCGCTCGAGGACCTGCCCGACCCGCAGGACCGAAAGCGAGCGTTCTTCCGGTTCCCCACCTGGAAGCGCGTGGTGGTGCTGTCTGCAGGCTCGCTGACCCACTTCGCGCTGGGCATCGTGTTGATCTACGTGATGGCAGTGTCCACGGGTCTACCGAATCTGAACCGGGCGCCGACCCCCGCGGTGGTGTCCGAGCTCAGCGAGTGCATCGCAGTGCAGGCCGACGGTTCATGCCAGCCGGGCGCGTCGGCACCGGCGAAGAACGCTGGTCTGCAGCCGGGTGACCGGGTACTGGCCGTGGCCGGTACTCCCGTGCAGAACTACGGTGAGCTCAGCACCGCCATTCAGAGCCGCTCCGGCCCGACCGAGTTCCTGTTCGAGCGCAACGGGCAGCAGCGCACCGTGACCATCGACGTGGCCAGGGTGCCGGTCTCGGCACTGGGCGGCCAGGGTAATGAACTCGTCGGGGCGATCGGTGTAGTGCCGCAGCGCCAGGACCCCCTGACGCTGCAGTACGGACCGGTGGACGCGGTGGGTCAGACCATCACCTTCACCGGCACCATGTTCGCCAACACCTGGGAAGGGCTGAAGCAGTTCCCGCAGAGGGTTCCGCTGCTGCTCGATCGGATCGCTGGAGAGGACAACCCGGACAGCCCGATCAGCGTGGTCGGCGCCAGCGTGCTCGGCGGCGATGCTGCGGGTCTTGGCGCATGGTGGTTCTTCCTGTTCCTGCTCGCGGCGCTGAACCTCTTCGTCGGGCTGTTCAACCTGCTGCCGCTGCTTCCGTTGGACGGCGGGCATATCGCCGTCAACCTCTACGAAGCCAGCCGCAACGCCGTTCGTCGGGCCTTCGGGCGCGCCAACGGTCCTCCGGTGGACTACAACCGGCTGATGCCGCTGACGTACGCATTCTTGATCGTCATCATCGGGGTGAGCGCATTAACCATCACCGCCGACATCATCAACCCGATCCGCCTGCGTCCATGACTAGTGTCGCGCTCGGCATGCCAGCCTTGCCGCCTCCCGTGCTCGCCGAGCGCCGTAAGACCCGCCAGTTACGCGTCGGTGCGGTGGGCGTGGGCAGTGAGCACCCGGTGTCCGTGCAGTCGATGACCACCACGCTGACCGCCGACGTCGACGCCACCTTGCAGCAGATCGCCGAGCTCACCGCGGCAGGCTGCGACATCGTCCGGGTGGCCGTCCCCAGCGCCGATGACGCCGAGGCGCTGGCGGCCATCGCGCGCAAGTCACAAATCCCGGTGATCGCCGATATACATTTCCAGCCCAAGTACGTCTTCGCCGCCATCGACGCTGGCTGCGCGGCAGTGCGGGTCAATCCGGGCAACATCAAGAAGTTCGACGACCGGGTAGCCGACATTGCCAAGGCCGCCGCCGACGCCGGCACCCCGATCAGGATCGGCGTCAACGCCGGGTCGCTGGATCCCAAGATCCTGGCCAAGCACGGCAAGGCGACCCCGGAAGCCCTGGTCGAATCCGCGCTGTGGGAGGCGAGCCTGTTCGCCGAACACGACTTCCACGACATCAAGATCTCGGTGAAGCACCACGACCCGGTGGTCATGGTGCGGGCCTACGAGCAGCTCGCAGCGCAGTGTGACTACCCGTTGCACCTCGGAGTCACCGAGGCCGGCCCGGCATTTCAGGGCACCATCAAGTCGGCCACCGCATTCGGGGCACTGCTGAGCCAGGGCATCGGGGACACCATCCGGGTCTCGCTGTCCGCACCTCCGGTCGAGGAGGTCAAGGTCGGTCTGCAGATTCTGGAGTCGCTGAACCTGCGGACCCGCCGGCTGGAGATCGTGTCCTGCCCGTCGTGCGGGCGAGCCCAGGTTGATGTCTACAAGCTCGCTGATGAGGTCACCGCGGGCTTGGAGGGAATGGAAGTGCCACTACGGGTGGCCGTGATGGGCTGCGTGGTCAACGGGCCCGGCGAAGCCCGCGAGGCTGACCTCGGGGTCGCCTCGGGCAACGGCAAGGGCCAGATCGTCGTCCGCGGCAAGGTGATCAAGACCGTGCCCGAGGCGCAGATCGTCGAGACGCTGATCGAGGAGGCGCAGCGTCTCGCCGAACAGTCGTAAGGGCGGGCTGTGCTGCGGTTCTGGGACGCTGCGCTGCGGTTCTGGGGTGCTGTCTGGCACCCTAGGTGGCGTGCTGAAGCTCGCGAGCGCGCGCCTGTTGGATGACAGCGACGCGCGCGGCGTCCGCGCAGCGCTGGCGACCGATCCAGTGATGTCCTGCATGGTGGCCGCTCGGATCGAGAGCGGCGGGCTGGATCCGTGGCGCCTGGGCGGGGAGATGTGGGGCTTTGGCGCCAGGTCCGACGGTGAGCTGGACGGACTGTGCTTCTCTGGGCCCAATCTGGTCCCGCTTCGCGGGGGGTCCTCGGCGATCCGCGCCTTCTCCGATCGCGCGGCTGGTCAGCCCCGATCCTGTTCATCGATGGTAGGACCGGCAGATCAGGTGCTCGAGCTGTGGTCGAAGCTGCAGGAAAGCTGGGGACCGGCCCGCGAGGAGCGTCCAGACCAGCCGCTGATGGTGCTCGACAAGCAACCGCTGGTGCCGGGAGACCCTCTGGTGCGACCGGTGCGAACCGACGAGATTGACCGTTACCTGCCGGCTGCAGTGGCGATGTTCACCGAGGAGGTGGGCGTTGATCCTCGGTTGCCCGACGGTGGTGCCGGGTATCGGGCTCGGGTCGCCGATCTGATCGCAGCGGGCCGAGCATTCGCCCGGTTCGAGGGGGGTGAGGTGGTGTTCAAGGCCGAGATCGGGGTCATGTCGTCCACCGTGGGCCAACTCCAGGGCGTGTGGGTGCACCCGAACAGGCGGGGGCAGAACCTGGCGGCGGGCGCGACCGCGGCTGTGGTGGCGCGACTGCAGCGGATGGGCCGCGTCGCCAGCCTGTACGTCAATGCCTACAACCAGCCGGCCCGCGCCACCTACCGGAAAGTCGGTTTCATCCAGGTGGGCTGCTTTGCGACTGTGCTGTTCTGAACCGTCAGGGGGGATACTCGCTCCCGTGCGCCGACGACTTTCCCTGCTGCTGGTGGCTTGCCTGCCGGTGGCGCTGACGGCGGCCCTGATGGCGACACTGATGACGGGCTGCGGTGTCTTCGGGTCCGATCCGGATGACGCAGCGGCTGCCTTTCTGGCCGCGGTGACCCGCGGGGACGATGCTGCGGCCGGGCAGCTCACCGACAACCCGGTCGCCGCCACCGCGTTGATCGCGCAGGTTCGCGACGAAGTGAAGCCGCAGCGCGTGCAGCTCACTCTGGGCCAGACCCGTGCTGGCGACAAGACCGCGTCGGCGTCCTTCTCCGCCGTCTGGGACCTGGGCAAGGGCCGGCAGTGGAGTTATCCCGGCAGCTTCGACCTCATTCCCGGGGACACCGCTGACGGGTGGTTGGTGCGATGGAGTCCAGCGGTCCTGCACCCGCGGCTCGCCGCGCAGCAACGGGTGATGCTGCGCGAGGTGCCGGCTGAGCCGGCATCGGTGGTCGACCGGGCCGGGACACCGCTGCTCACGACGCAGACCGTGGTCACCGTCGCGCTGGACCGCAGCAAGACCCAGGATCTGCCTGGGGTGGCTGCTCAGCTGGCGGATGCCTTGGCGCGCATCGATCCTGAGATCACCCAGGAGTCGATCATTGCTGGAGTCAACGCGGCTCCGCCAGGGCAGCGGGGCGCCGTGGCCGTGCTTCGCGAGCAGGACTACGAATCAGTGCGGGACCGGATCCACGAGCTACCCGGGGTGACCTTCCCCATCCAGCAGCGGCTGCTCGGACCGGACCGGGACTTCGCCTCCCAGTTGGTACCGGGCATTCGCACGACGGTCGAAGAACAGCTTGCGGCAGCCGCCGGGTGGCGCATCGTCACGGTGACCACGATGGGCCAGGAAGTCGAAACACTGGCTGCGCAGCAGCCACGTCCGGTGCCGACAATGACCACCACGGTTGATCGCGGCGTGCAAGCGGCCGGAGAAGGAGCGGTCGACGCAGTGTCCGACCCGGCGATGATCGTGGCGATCCAGCCCTCCACCGGGGAGATCCTTGCAGTCGCCCAGAACAGCGCGGCCGACGCGCAAGGTCCTCTCTCACTGACCGGACGGTATCCGCCGGGCTCCACCTTCAAGATCGTCACGGCGTCAGCGGCGCTGCAGGCCAATGCGGTCACGCTGGAGTCGCCGGTGGCCTGCCCGGCCACCCTCACCATCGGGGACCGCAGAGTACCGAACGACCAGCTCTTCGACCTGGGTACGGTGCCGCTGCGCACGGCGTTCGCCCGCTCCTGCAACACCACGTTCGCGCAGCTGAATGCCCGCCTCGGGGCCGGCGCGCTCACCGATGCAGCGCACCAGATGGGCATCGGGATCGACTACGACGTCCCCGGCATCACGACCGTCACCGGGCAGGCCCCCCCGTCGGAATCGACGGTGCGGCGCGCAGAGAACGGGTTCGGCCAGGGCAGGGTGCTCGCCAGCCCGTTCGGCATGGCGCTGGTGGCCTCGACCGTCGCGGCCAGCGGGCAGCTGCCCATCCCCGTACTGATCAGGGGAATGCCGGCTCGGACGACGCTCGAACCTGCGGGCCCGGTGCCGCGCGAGGTGGCCGATGCGCTGCGGGTGATGATGCGCGAGGCGGTCACCCGAGGTACTGCAAAGACGTTGGCGGGCCAGGGTCAGCTGTACGGCAAGACTGGGACCGCGGAGTACAGTTCGACCGGCGCGCACGGCTGGTTCGTGGGCTTCCGCGGTGACCTCGCATTCGCGACGCTGGTCGTCGACGCCGGTTCCTCGGGCCCGGCCTTGGACGTCTCGGAGCGCTTCCTGTCCACACTGGGCGCCGCGTAACGCGGCCCGGGTTGCCTAGAGTGTGGGTATGCCCGTGAGAACCCCGCTGCGCCCCGGCCGGCAGTCACCGATGCGCCCTGTCCCCGCGCAGATCGCGCCGCCGGAGTATGTCGGCAAGACCGCGCCTACGCCCAGTACCGATCCGTGGACGCAGCCACCCGAGGTGATCGAGGCGATGCGGGTGGCGGGAAAGATCGCCGCACAGTCGCTCGCCGAGGGTGGCCGGGCTGTTGCACCCGGCGTCACCACCGATGACGTCGACCGGGTAGTGCACGAATTCCTGCTCGACCACGGCGCCTATCCCTCGACACTGGGTTACAAGGGCTTCCCCAAGTCGTGCTGCATCTCGCTGAATGAGGTGATCTGTCACGGCATCCCGGACTCGACCGTGATCGAGGACGGCGACATCGTCAACATCGACGTCACCGCCTTCATCGGCGGCGTGCACGGTGATACCAACGCGACCTTCCTCGCCGGTGAGGTGTCCGAGGAAGACCGGTTACTCGTCGAGCGCACCCATGAGGCGATGATGCGCGGGATCCGTGCGGTGCGGCCGGGTCGGCAGCTCAACGTGGTCGGCCGGGTCATCGAGGCCTACGCCAATCGCTTCGGGTACGGAGTGGTCCGCGACTTCACCGGTCACGGCATCGGTCGCTCCTTCCACAGCGGCCTGGTCGTGCTGCATTACGACGAGCCTGCTGTGGACACCGTCTTGGAACCGGGAATGACCTTCACCATCGAGCCGATGATCACGCTGGGTGCGATCGACTACGACCTGTGGCCCGACGGGTGGACGGTGACTACCAAGGACAAGCAGCGCACGGCGCAGTTCGAGCACACCCTGGTGGTCACCGCGGACGGCGCGGAGATCCTGACCCTGCCGTGATCTGCCGTTGGCCGAGGAGGTGGCTACAACAAGGGGGCTCTGTAACAAGGAGAAGCTGTAAAACAAGGAGACTCTGTGGGCAAGGTTTACCAGCGCATCGATGCCCGGCTCGCGACATGGATCGAGGCCCAGCCGCTGTTTTTCGTGGCCACCGCGCCGCTGGCCTCCGACGGACTGATCAACCTTTCACCGAGGGGTCTAGGCGGGACATTCCGGGTGCTCGACGAGCACACCTTCGGCTACGCCGATCTCACCGGCAGCGGGATCGAGACCGTGGCACACCTGCGGGAGAACGGTCGAATCTGCGTCATGCTCTGCGCCTTCGGCGGTCCGCCGAAGATCGTCCGGCTGCACGGTACCGGCAGCGTGGTGCGACGCGGTGAACCGGGATTCGACGCGGCGCTGCAGCCCTTCGCCACTGCCCTCGCGGTCGGCACCCGAGAGCCCGCAGCCAGGGCCGTGGTTCGGGTAGACGTACACCGGATCAGCGACTCCTGCGGGTACGGTGTGCCGCTGATGGACCTGCGCGCCGAGCGCGATCTGCTCGATTCCTGGTCGGACAACAAGGGCCCCGACGGCGTGGTTCGCTATCAGACCAAGCGCAACGCGGTCAGCCTCGACGGCCTGCCCGGTATGGGCTGACGGGTGCGCGGTGCCTTGCTCGTGGCCGGCACCACGTCGGATGCGGGTAAGAGCGTGCTGGTGGCCGGCATCTGCCGGTGGCTGACCCGGCGCGGGGTGTCGGTGGCGCCGTTCAAGGCGCAGAACATGTCCAACAATTCGGTGGTGACTCCCGACGGTGGGGAGATCGGCCGGGCCCAGGCGATGCAGGCCGCGGCGTGCGGTATCGAGCCGGAGGTGCGGCTGAACCCGGTGCTGCTCAAACCGGGCAGTGACCGGTGCGCCCAGGTGGTGGTGCTCGGGCAGGCCGACGGCACAGTGTCTGCTGCGTCCTACCGGCACCGCAAGGCTGCGCTGCTCGAGGTGGTGGTGAGCACGCTGTCCGCGCTGCGGGCCGAGCACGATGTGGTGATCTGCGAGGGCGCCGGATCACCCACCGAGATCAATCTGCGAGATACCGACATCGCGAATATGGGCCTGGCTCGCGCTGCTGAGCTGCCGGTGCTGGTCGTCGGGGACATCGATCGCGGTGGCGTGCTCGCGCATCTGTTCGGCACCCTGGCCCTGCTGGCCCCGGCTGACCAGGCACTGGTGGCCGGATTCGTGATCAACAAGTTCCGTGGTGATCCAGACTTGCTCGCACCGGGACTGGAGCAGTTGCGGGTGCTGACCGGCCGGCGCAGCTACGGCGTGCTGCCGTTTCACGATGCCTTGTGGCTAGATGCTGAGGACTCCCTGGCGCACACCGCCGACGGGGCGGTGGGGCGTTGTGCGCCGCCGCATGGCTCGCAGTGGCAGCGGGTCGCCGTGGTGCGGCTGCCGCGGATCTCCAATGGCACCGACGTCGACGCGTTGGCCTGCGAA
>JBGSWT010000783.1:0-7799 GCA_041751815.1 Pseudonocardiaceae bacterium | reverse complement strand
CCAGCGCACCGAAACCCTCACGACCTGGACCAGGGCGCCCACCCGGCTCCAAGAACCACCAGCCCGCCCACCGACACGACGTCGGCAAAAACGCCACCACCATGTCCACCAACAAAGCCAAGACAGGTTAAACAACAAGCTTAGGGGTTGACGAACGGACGGCTGCACGGGCCAGTAGCGGGTCCGGAGGGAGCAGAGATGAGTGGCCAGGGAAGCCAGCCAGCGAATGTCATTCCTCTGCGAGCGGACGACAAGCCCGTGCTATTCATTAGCCACCGACACGACGACCGCGCCATCGCCGACGTGCTCCGCCGATTCATCGAGGCCCGTACGGGCGGCAGGGTCAGGGTCTTTCAGTCCTCGTCGCCCGGCGCCAAGGGTCCAAAACAGGGTGAGAACCTGACGGCGGAGCTGCGCCGCGCCCTCTGGCACGCCAGCGTCGTCGTCCTCATTTACAGCACCCGCGACCAGGACTGGTCCTACTGCATGTGGGAGTGCGGGGTGGCCCAGCTACCTGAGCCGTCGAGCACCAAGACGGTCGTCTTCCAGTGCGCCGACCAGTTCCCGATGGTCTTCTCCGACCAGGTTCGTGTCGGGGTCAGGAACGAACAAGACATTGAGAAGTTCGTCAACGACTTGCTGACGGAGCCGGAGTACTTCCCCAAGCTGGGCGCAGCGGTCACCGACTTCAACGCCGGCACCGAACCGGTGCAGGAGGCGGCTCACGAGCTGTACCGTGCGCTTCAGGATGTGCTTCCGGCTCCCGATGACGCGGGCGAGGAGTGGCCTGCCTACCCGCAGCTGACGATGGAGCTCAGCGACGAACAAATGGAGCGCATCCGCAAGGCCGAAGGCTCAGCAGAGCAGCGCCTCGGCGTGGCCCGCCAGGTCATCGTAGAAGGTGCCCTCGTGACGGGCGGTGACGGGCAGGTGGGCCGCATCTTCAGCGCACGTGGCTTTCCGCGGAACACCTCAATGCCCGGCATGCCGATGCGCGCGCTTGTCTCAAGCTGGGAAGCCAACTCTCCAACCCCCACGTCCCGGTGGGTCGACGGAATGTGCAGCCAGGTCATGGCTACCGCCCACGACCAGTTTCCGACCCCTCGCTGGGAGCTGATGCGAGGCGCCGACCGGATGGACTGGACCTGGTATGGCCCGATCGTGCGCTACATCAAAAAGATCCCTCGACGTAAGTGCACAGAGATCGACATCGTCTTCTGCAAGTTTGTGCTCGACGACGACAAGCGACCCAAGATCCGGATCGCCGAGATTGAACCCGAAGCGTAACAGCGTCTGGCCGCCACGGGAGCGCTTGAGTGACGTCCCATCGCGATGACCGCATGTCCCAGCGCTGAAGTACCGTCGCCGACATCCCAGCGCGAAGGATCACCGGCCGTGCTGTCCACGTGCTGTTAATACCGGTCAACAGCGAACACTCAGAGCCACTCAAGGCCGCGTATCCACCCAGGTGAACCCGCCTCGACAGCCACAGTAAACAGATTCCCAAGCTCTCATTCAAGAGCACGCGCCTCCGGCGGGCCTTGCTCCCGGATGGCCCCACGGCTAGGCACGAGAGTGGTGGGTCACCCCGGGGCGCGGTATCCCGCCGTGTCGGCGCCGAGGCGTAGCAGGCCTGAGGTAGGGGGTCCAGCTCGTTCAGCGCGTCGGGTGCTCCAGCTGGGCCAGGCCTGCTTCGAGGCAAGCTCGCCGACGCGACGGGATACCCGCTTCCTTACCCCTGTCTTGCGACGGGCGAACACCCCGCGTGTGCCATTAGCGTGCCATTAAGGGCGGTCAACCACGGTCACTAGCGGGGCACTGTGACCCGGCCTGACCGCAGATCGAGGCCTCTGACGGCGCAGCGGGCACAGCCTTCCAAGCTGGTGGCTCGTGCCACTCTGTCATCGCGTAAAGACGCCACTTTGCCAACCCGGGAAGACTGGCTGACCGGTTTCGACTTTATAAATCTACGAAATTTGCACTATGTAACTCAGGTCGGTTAGCAGGAAAAAGACCAACGTTGCCGCCGCGCAGCCAAAGCCCCAGTTAACCCAAACATGCTTCTTCAGAACCTTCGCCGCCAAGAGAAAATTCTGGTTGATCAGCGCCTTCTTCTCGGTTTCTGCTGACACTTTAAGAGCTTGTTCGCCGTAGTGGTTCTCATCGAGGAACGACAACGCCTGAAAGAACCAAAGCATCTCTGGCGGGTAGTCGTCAGGAGGGCAGTTGGCGAGAGCCTGCCCGTATCGCCGTCGCACCTCTTTTTCTGGCATCACCCGGGTAATTAGACACATTACGGCGCTAATAATTGCACCGACAAGGGCAAGGGTTGTCAGACCAAGCGAAATCCAAGTGTGCCAAACGAACACCCTGATTATCTCTTTCACGTCCGAACGTTTGACAAAGAGCGATGCGATCAAAAAAGATGTGAAGATGCCTGCGAGAGATAGCACCACTTGCGCTTTTAGCTCGGCAGCCTTATACCAGTCGACTATATTCTCGTGCAGATGTCTTGAGTACTCCAGCGATTCGTCGACAGCCTTTTCGCGCAGTTCGACCTCCTGACACGCAGATGAGCGCTTATCACCGTATCACCTGCGGCCGCTCTGGGATGGGCCACCGGACCCAGCCCGGAGAGTGGTAGATCACCGCGGGAGTGGGTATCCCGTCGCGTCAGCGCCGAGAGCGTAGCCGACCAGGGACAGGGGCCGTGTCGTTCAGCCGTCGGGTGCTCCACATGGACCCCCTGTCCCTGCCCGCTTCGCGGCAAGCTCGCCGACGCGACGGGATACCCGCTTCGTGACGAGACACACTCTATGATCGTTTGGATACTTTTCGGTCACTTAATGACGCCTGAACAACACCAAACGACCACATACATCCAGCGGTCAGAATCGAGAAAATGTGAGGTCACCGCAACTATCCGCAACCAACCGAAACGGCGGTCCGAGAATCAGCGGGTTCGGGGTTCGATCCCGACCCTTAGGAGCATGAGCACCGACCAGAGCTGTCCTTGCTCAAAGGGTTGGTGCTCAAGGGCTACGGACCGCACCGGCGATTTGCTCGACAATCCCATCCACGGTCGACGTCGCGGTGGTGACCGCAATTAGTCCCGCTAAAGGTGGGCTATAGCTGAGTACCTCGTCCCGCGTCACCTTATGCCAAATCGGCGAAATCACCTTTTGTCCATTAGTTGATTGCCTCTGCACGAGTCCATCCAGCTCGTACTGTGGCCACTCCTTGGCGAAGAAGCTCGGACTCAAGACCACTACACCGAACCTCGACGCTGCCAGCCCGCGATCAATAGAACGTCGGAGATTGTCGCCAATCGTCAGGGTAAATTCGTCGTACCAGACCGAGAGGCCCGCATTCTGCAGTTTCTTGGCGAATGGACGAACGAAGTCATCCTTATCCTCGCTCGCGTGAGCGATGAAGAGGTCGTATTCTTCGCCTTCGTCACCACTCGCGCTTGAGGAAGCAGACCCGACCGGCCGAGGAACCGAGGCGAGTCTTTGATGAACCAGCTTCGCACGTTCCGTCTCCAGGTTCTGCTGAGTGTCAGACAACCGTTTCAAGGTCTTATCCTGCTGCCGTTGCTGCTCCCTTGCGTGAACCTGTTGCTCGTCTTGTAATGCGGCTTCGCTCTTACTTAGGGCCTTTTCGGCGCTGGCTAGTTCCGTTTCGTTCCGGCGCTGCCGCTCGCGCGCCCTGCTCAGCGTGGATTCCTTCATTCTTCGCTGTGAGTCTGTCTTTGCTTTGCGAACAGCTTCCTCAGCCTTGAGAACTTCCTTCTTGACGGCGGACAGCGAGGACCTCGCCGAATCAGCCGTCCTCCTTGCAGTTGCGACGGCACGGTTGCGGCTGTCGAGGCGTGTCTGCGACATCTACGACCTTTCCTCTGGGGACCTGCGACGGCCCGAGGCTACTACTGGAGCGGTACGCCATCCCCAGGAGAAGTGAGACAAGCCGTACCTGCCGCAGAAGCCGTCTACCTAACGTCTCCCGCCCCGTGCCCCTGCTTGGAGTCGCGAGGGGCGCCAATGGTCAGTCGGGTCCGGTCGGCCGCTGGTATCCGGTTGGCAGGTGGGCGCAGGTCGGCCCCGCGATCCGCTGCCCGAGCGTCCAAGCTGGCCATGCGGGTTGGATTCCCCGGTGCCACGCCGCTACGGGGCGGTAGGCAGATCAAGATCAGGCCGTCCCGAGGCCGTCCCCAGCCCGGCAGACGTCAGGCAGAGATGAGAACCGGCGAAAACTACCGAGATGTATTTGAGCAGTTCACCGGCTGTTCTATGGATAGATCACCAGGTCCGCGCCGACCAGGTGAGAGATCACCCACAGCTACGAGGCAGACAAAATCGTGAAAAGCCAGGAGTGGTGTCCGGTCCGACTGAAGATGGCCAAATCCGCCGGAGGCGGCTACCAGGTTGGGCAGCGTCCGAGGGAAGTTGGCCAGGCGGCGCGGTGTCGGAATGCTGTTTGTTGACCGGCAGCTCCTTCCAGGACGTCATCACGTGAGGAGATGAGGCCTCATGGCCGAGCACACCCTCACCGATGAGCTGCGCGAGGCCGAGCGTCGCCTACAGGCGGCACAACTGGCTGGAGACATCGCGGCGTAGGACCAGTTGCTTGACGATCGGCTCATCTTCACCTTTGGGCCAGACGGCAAGCGCTACACCAAGCAGGACGATCTCCAGCTGCACCGCTCACGGCAGCAGGTCCTGACGAAGGTCGTGGAAGAAGACCTGACCGTGTTCGTCGAGGGGCGCACCGGGGTCACCTGGTTTCTTGGCGCGCTGGAGGGCACGTTGGCTGGCACGCCATTCGCTGCGCGGCTGCGTTACACCCGCACCTGGATTCACGACGACGACCACGGCTGGCGTGTCATCGCCGCCCACGCCAGCCCCGCGTGATGGCAACGGCCTCAAGTCGCAGATGATCTTAGCTCATGGGTGAAGGGGTGTATCAGAGAGCCGGGAGGCCAACTCTGTTGTAGTGCACGGCCTGAGCTGACTTTGGATGGCGAGATGTCATGGAACCGACGAGCAATGCGCCAGTTGAAGCGGCCGTGGAGGCGCTGGCCACCGCGACTGCCTTGCCGATGACCGCTACGGGCGAGGACATCCTGACACTGGTCACAGACCTGGCGCGGATCGCCCGCTACGTCGGCGAGCTCACTGCGGCTGCCCGGGACCGCTGGGCGGACTGGGGCACTGTCACACCGCACCTGCAGCAGGCTGAGGCCCTCGCGGCCGACACCACGCGATGCCTGAGTCACGCAGCCGGCACTTACGCCTTCAACAGCAACCGGCCCGACACGACCATCCTGTGGCTAGCCTCGACCGGCACCGCGCGACCGGCGGCCTGAGCACCACGGAGGCCACCGCCAGCGCCACCGTTGGCTCGCGCTGATCGGTACCGGTGTGGATTACCGGTGACAGTCCTCGGATCCCTGCAATTGTGCGTCCATTGGCGGAGCGCGTGTCGCGAAGGAAACGTTGAGCTCTGGCGCGCCCGGCAACGCTTGAGGTTATGGGCGCATTTTCCGAGGTTTTCGGCCCCTGCTTGTACGCAGGGGATGGACCCGTCGCTCTATTTCTGTATGACGCCCAGGATGACCCGGTTGCTGATCTTGGCGTCAACACCTAAACCCTCGACTCGACCACACCCCGGAGGTGCGCTGTGGCCAGCCTCGTCCCGTTCACTATTGATCTCACCGCGCATGAAGGCACCCGCCTGGCCGCCGTCCTGGATGCCCTCGGCCCGCACTGGGATCCCATCCAGATCTTCACCGATGAAGCCGAAGCCCATCGCATGCTCTACGCCGCCCTCGACTCCGACCAGCAAGCCGTCTACGACCTGCTCATCGCCGACGGTGTGCTACCCGACACCTCCGAGGTGATCCGATGATGCTCGACGCCCAAGCAGACCTCGGCCGCCGCGCATGGCTGCCCTGCGCCTACTGCGGCGACACCCCGCTGTACCTGCTTGATTACGACGTCAACCTGGTCTGGGTGCAGTGCGGCACCTGCCTACACCGCTGGTGGCACGACACCGGTGTCGGCACCCAACGGCGCCCCAAGCACCTGTTCGACGCCGCCTGACCAGACACCCACGTGCCCTACGACGCAATCACAGCGCGTCCCCGGCGCCGGCTCAGCACACGCTGACCCTCTAATTCGCGTCGTCATTCCGGCCAGCTCCTCGCGGTGGTACTCATCGTGGCCACCACAGCCAGAACTCCCCCACGCGTCGCCACGGAGCCAGCTATCGCACCTTCCCACAAACACCCGCCTTGTCATCATGCAGGGCGCCGGGCTGTCACCGCGTGACCGCAGTTCTGACCGCAACGAGCAGCACCATGCTGCACTCCAACACCACCCGGCGAACACCGCATGGCCACGTCGCGCGGTCCGATCAGGGACCTGCCTGCATCTGTTAATCGCAGGTCTCCTCCTGCCGTCCCCCAGGGTGGCAGCGGACGAAAGACCAGGATCAAGCCGTGTTCAGGCCGTCGGAGGGCAAGTCGCGTCAGGACACAACAAGCACGAACCAGCAGGTCATAACAGGTCGGCTGCGCACCCACCGCAGGCCCGCCCACCAGCCTACGAAAAATCGGGCATCACGTGGCGGCGTCGAGGGCGAGGCGGGTGGTTAGTGCGCAAGTCCCCCCTCGGACACAGACACTACGCACACGGATGATGTTGGTCGGGTTTCGGCCAGTACGGTGTGTTCCATGTGGTTGTAGCTGAGGCGGACGCCAAGCTCGCGATAGACTTCCGCATTGTCTGCCGGATCGGCGTGGCGCAAGACGTCCAGTAAGCCACCGAGTGTGTTCACTGTCGCGTGGATGTCGTCCCGGCTCATCCGTCGGTTCCCACCGGATCTTGGTGGCGGTGCGTTGGTACCTGCGCTACGGGCTTTCCTGCCGCGACGTGGAAGAGCTGCTGGCCGAACGCGGCATCACCGTCGATCACGTGACCATCTATGGGTGGGTGCAGCGGTTCACTCCGCTGTTGATCGATGCGGCACGTCCCTGCCGGCACGCCGCCGGTGGTCGCTGGTTTGTGGATGAGACGTATGTGAAGACCGCCGGGCGGTGGGTGTATCTGTATCGGGCCATCGACCAGGACGGCCAGGTCATCGATGTGCTGGTCTCCCCGAAGCGGGATCTGGCGGCCACCCGCCGGTTCTTCCTCCGCGTCCTCGAGCATGGCCCAAGCCCGACTGAGGTGAGCACCGACCGGGCACCGGCCTACCCGCGAGTGATCGAGGAGCTGCTACCCGCCGCGTGCCACGTCACCGAGCAGTACGCGAATAACTCCGTCGAAGCCGATCATGGACGCCTGAAGCCCGGCTGAGGCCGATGCGCGGCCTGAAACAGCTCCGCTCGGCACGGGTGATCAGTACCGGGCACGCTTTCGTCCAGAACCTCCGTCGCGGCCACTACGAACTGGGCGTGGATATCGACCGACGGCATCGGCTCTCGGCGGCCTTCACCGAACTCGCTCGCGTCATCTGATTGAGACAGCACTGCGGATAATTTCGGCTGCTTCCCGCCTACGCAACAGGGCCGCGAGGAGCATGCGGAGATCAAGCGCCTCAAGCGTGAGGTGGCCGAGTTGCGGCGAGCGAATGAGATCCTCAAGGCTGCCTCGGTTTTCTTCGCGGCCGAACTCGACCGGCCACAGCGGCGCGCGTGAGGTTCATCGACGAGCACAAGGATCACCGCGTCGGGCCGGCCCTCTCCCTCTACCGCCCGAACAGAGTTGGCACGGCCATCACAGCCGTGCCAACGCCGA
>JBGSWT010000782.1:0-2709 GCA_041751815.1 Pseudonocardiaceae bacterium | reverse complement strand
GCCACCGCACAGCGCGCCATTGAGGTCGCCCGCACGCTTCGCCGGCTCAACGCCGAGCGGGTGGAGCTGGCGGCTGAGCCGGTGCACGCTGACGCGGTCTGGGTCGGGGACTACGAGATAGATCCGTTCACGGTGCCGCTGGCCGACAAGGTGGCGTTGCTGTCGGAGTGGTCTGGCCGGCTGCTCGCCACCGACGGGGTCGAGCACACCGATGTGCTGCTCTGGGCGGAGAAGGAGACCAAGTTCTACGCCGACTCCGCCGGCACCAGCACCACCCAGCAGCGGGTACGGATGCACCCCGAGGTCACTGTCACCGCGGTGGACCGCGCCGCGGGTTCGTTCGAGAGCATGCGGACCTGCGCGCCACCGACCGCCCGGGGCTGGGAGTACCTGGCCGGCAACACCGTCTGGGACTGGGACGATGAGCTCGCGCAGCTCCCCGAGTGGTTGGTCGAGAAGGTCAAGGCGCCCAGCGTGTCGCCCGGCCGGTACGACCTGGTGATCGACCCGACCAACTTGTGGTTGACGATTCACGAGTCGGTGGGCCACGCCACCGAGTACGACCGGGCGATCGGCTACGAGGCAGCCTATGCCGGGTCCTCCTTCGCCACCCCCGACAAGCTCGGCACCCTGCGCTACGGCTCACCGGCGATGCACATCACCGGTGACCGCACCCAGCCGCACGGGCTGGCCACCATCGGCTATGACGACGACGGGGTCGCCACGTCCCAGTGGGACCTGGTGGCCGGCGGGACGCTGGTCGGTTACCAGACCGATCGAGTGTTCGCCCGCCGGCTGGGGTTGAAACGTTCGGCGGGCTGCGCCTATGCCGACTCACCGCACCACGTGCCCATCCAGCGGATGGCCAACGTGTCCCTGCAGCCTGATCCCAGTACTGACACCACGACGTCCGACCTGATCTCCAGGGTGCAGCGCGGCATCTACATCGTCGGCAACCGCTCCTGGTCGATCGACATGCAGCGGTACAACTTCCAGTTCACCGGGCAGCGCTTCTATCGGATCGAGGGCGGCAGGCTGGCCGGGCAGCTCCGAGACGTGGCGTACCAGGCCACTACCACGGATTTCTGGGGCGCGATGGAGGCGGTCGGCGGTGCCTCGACGTGGTTGCTGGCTGGTGCGATGAATTGCGGCAAGGCTCAGCCCGGGCAAGTCGCGGCGGTCAGCCACGGGTGCCCCTCCGCCTTGTTTCGCGGCATCAACGTGCTCAACACCCGCGAGGAGGGCGGCCAGTGATGATCGGGGCCGACGAGCTGACCGCGGCCGCGCTGGCCGCATCGAAGGCCGACGGATGCATGGTGGTGCTCACCGACACCAGCGAGGCCAACCTGCGCTGGGCCAACAACACGATGACTACCAACGGGCACAGCACGACTCGCTCGTTCTCGGTGATTTCGGTGGTGGATGGAACCGGTGGGTCCGCGGCGGGCCCCTCGATCGGCACGGTGACCGGAAACGGGGTCGACCTCGACGAGGTACGCGCCGTGGTGGCGGCCAGCGAAGAGGCCGCTCGGCAGTCCGGCCCGGCCCGCGACGCCGCGCCGCTGGTGGAGGGCACGGCCGACGACGACTTCGACGCGCC
Organism: Pseudonocardiaceae bacterium; assembly: GCA_041751815.1. Lineage (GTDB taxonomy): Bacteria > Actinomycetota > Actinomycetes > Mycobacteriales > Pseudonocardiaceae. The sequence continues at coordinate 1,109 of JBGSWT010000782.1, read as the reverse complement.
GGCGGCGGCCACCGAGATCGGAGTGTTCGCCAGGCTGGCTGATGAGCTGGCAGCGGCGTTCGAGGGGGCGTCCGGTGAGCTGCTCTACGGTTTCGCCGAGCACCGCCTGGAGACCACCTGGCTGGCGTCCTCCACTGGACTACGCCGTCGCTGGGTGCAGCCCACGGGCACCGTGGAGGTCAATGGCAAGATCGCCGACGATCTTGCCCGCAGTGCCTGGGCCGGGGCCTACACGGCTGATTTCACCGATGTGGATCTCACCGCGATCATCGCCGAGGTGCGGCGACGGTTGGGCTGGTCGCAGCGGCAGCGCGAACTGCCCGCGGGCCGGTACGAGACGATCCTGCCGCCGTCTGCGGTCGCCGATCTGATGATCGACCTGGTCTGGTCGATGGAAGGCCGTCCGGCACACGAGGGTCGCTCGCCATGGTCGGCCGCGGCGGGGTCGAGTTCACCGACCCGGCTCGGTGAGCGGCTCACCGATCTGCCGCTCACGCTGTCCAGCGATCCGGTCGTGCCCGGGTTGTCGACCGCGCCGGTGCTGGCCGCTACCGGCTCGAGTGACTCGGTGAGCGTCTTCGACAACGGCGCACCGGTGCACCGGGTGGACTGGCTACGTGACGGCGCAGTCAACGCGCTGGCCTACCCACGGGCGGCCGCCGCAGAGCTGGGCGGAGTGTTCACGCCACCGCCGGAGAACCTGGTGTTGACCGGTGGGTCCCCGGCGTCGACCGATGACCTGGTGGCGCGCACTGAGCGGGGATTGCTGCTGACCTGCCTGTGGTACATCCGTGAGGTCGACCCGACCTCGCTGCTGCTCACGGGGCTGACTCGGGACGGGGTGTACCTCATCGAGGGTGGTGAGGTGGTCGGCCAGGTGAACAACTTCCGGTTCAACGAGAGCCCAATCGACCTGCTGCGGCGCATCGGTGACGTCGCTGACGTCGGTGCGACCGAGGGCACCCTGTGCCGGGAGGCGAAGGGCTGGTTCGACCGCACCTCGATGCCCCCCATCCGGATACCGGACTTCAACATGTCCTCAGTCAGCCAAGCCAGCTAGCTCACCCGGCTGCGAGCAGCCTTCCTCCTCCCGAACCCAACAGCAGAGC
>JBGSWT010000781.1:0-1515 GCA_041751815.1 Pseudonocardiaceae bacterium | reverse complement strand
GTGGCGAGGACGAGCCACAAGGAAGGCACCCCGCGCGCGGCGAGCAACATCGCCGGGATGGTGGTGACCAGGAGCAGCTCGATCACTCGCGGCTTGGTCAGCGCGAGATAGCCACGCAACACATCGCCGCGGTCCCGAGTGCGCAGCTCTACGAGAGCCTGGACGGTATCGCTCACCGCGGCTCCTCGTCTGCGCTGATGGGGGGCTGATCGGAGTGGCTACTTGAATGCCGATGGTAATCGGGTGGCGCGGGTCACCCCGGAGGGGGCGGGCTGACAAGTTCAGATCGCGGGCTGGCGCCTTCTGACTAGGCTGGGAGGCCAGGGCCGGCCTGCGCAGGCCACCCTCACCACCGCCGCCGCACCGAGCACAGATCAGGAGCACGAGCGTGTCCGTCACCGAGGATCTGACCCAGCTCACCACACCCCACACGCCCGACGACTGGACCGATCTAGACACCCGCGCGGTGGACACCATTCGGGTTCTCGCCGCTGAAGCGGTGCAGCGCTGCGGCAGCGGCCACCCGGGCACCGCGATGAGCCTCGCCCCACTGGCATACACGCTGTTCCAGCGGGTGTTGCGGCACGACCCCACCGACCCGGCTTGGACTGGCCGGGACCGGTTCGTGCTGTCCGCCGGGCACGCCAGCCTCACCCTGTACCTGCAGCTGTTCCTGTGCGGCTACGGGCTGGAGCTGGAGGACATCGAGCAGCTGCGCACCTGGGGCTCCAAAACTCCAGGCCACCCCGAGTTCGGGCACACCGTCGGTGTGGAGATCACCACCGGGCCGCTCGGCCAAGGCTTGGGCGCTGCGGTCGGGATGGCCATGGCGGCTCGCCGGGAACGCGGCCTGTTCGATCCCGACGCCGCGCCGGGCGAGAGCACCTTCGACCATTACATCTACGTCATCGCCTCCGACGGTGACATCCAGGAGGGCGTGACCTCCGAGGCCTCCTCCCTGGCCGGCACCCAGGAACTCGGCAACCTCGTGGTGTTCTACGACGCCAACGAGATCTCCATCGAGGACGACACCAAGATCGCGCTGTCGGAGAACACCGCGGCCCGCTATGAGGCCTACGGCTGGCACGTGCAGACCGTCGACGGTGGGGAGGATGTCGTCGGCATCCTCGACGCAATCAAGGAGGCCAAGGCCGAGAACGGCCGCCCTTCGCTGATCGTGCTGCGCACCGTGATCGCCTACCCGGCGCCGAACAAGATGAACACCGGCGCTGCGCATGGCGCTGCACTGGGCGACGACGAGGTCGCCGCGGTGAAGCAAGCCCTGGGCTTCGACCCGGAGAGCTCATTCGTCGTGGAGCCCGAGGTGCTCGAGCACGCCCGACAGGCGGTGTCCCGCGGCCAGGCCGCGCACGCGCAGTGGCAACAGTCCTTCGACTCCTGGCGGCAGGCCAACGCGTCCGGGTCCGCGCTGTTCGATCGCCTCATCCGCCGGGAACTGCCCGCCGGCTGGGCGGAGAAGCTGCCCACCTGGGAGCCTGGTGCAAAAGACGTGGC
>JBGSWT010000780.1:0-3800 GCA_041751815.1 Pseudonocardiaceae bacterium | reverse complement strand
GCGTCGCGGTCGAACAGCAGCGCGGGGTTGGCGGCGGCGAAGTGGTAGTGCGACCCGACCTGGATCGGCCGGTCACCGGAGTTGACGACATGCAGCGCCGTCCGCGCCCGGTCGATCACCACCGGCTCGTCGGCCAGCACGTACTCCCCCGGGATCACCGGCTCCAGCCCGCTCACTGGATGGGCCGGTGCACGGTGACGAGCTTGGTACCGTCCGGGAACGTGGCCTCCACCTGCACCGAGGTCACCATCTCCGGCACCCCGTCGAGCACGTCCTCGCGGGTGAGCACCTGCTGCCCCCCGCTCATCAGCTCGGCGACGCTGCGCCCATCCCGGGCGCCCTCTAGCACCCACCCGCTGATCAGGGCCACCGCCTCGGGGTAGTTCAGCAGCAGGCCACGGTCTCGGCGCTGCTGCGCCAGCCCGGCGGCGACGTGCAACAGCAGCTTCTCCTGCTCGTGGGGGGACAGCAGCACCCTGGTCTCCTTCCGGCCCGCCGCGCGGAGCCGCCGACGAGCACGCGTCGACGCCGTCACGCTAGGAAGGCCATGTCACACCGATGTATCCGTGACGTTACGTCCGCCGGTAGCGGAGCCCGGCGAGACTGTGTGTGACCCGGACGGGATCCCTGAGAGCACCCGGCGCGGACCTCCGGGATCGTCCCGATGTGGCACCAGCCCCCGGACGGCGACGATCCCTGCATGGCCACGAACCCGCGCCGGTGGCGTCACCTGACGGTATGGCTGCACGTGATGACCTCGGTCGGGTGGATGTCGCTCGCCCTCGTGCTGCTCGCGCTGCTCGCCCTCGCCGCCACGACCAGCGACCACGACACCGCGGCCGGAGCGACGTCGATGGCGCACTACCTCGACAACGTCCTGCTCGCACCGCTGGCGAACGCGTCGGCAACCACCGGCCTGATGCTGTCCGTGGGCACCGCGTGGGGCCTCACCCACCACCGCTGGGTACTCACCAAGTTCGTCATCACCCTGGTCCAGCTCAACGTGGGGATCTTCGTGCTGTCCGGCGCCCTCGACTCGACAGCGTCGGCGGTGCGCCTCGACGACGGCCCGGTGCCAGTCCCGTTGATCCTCGGTTCAGGCGCGATGGCCGGGGCGATCGCGTTCCAGGCCTGGTTGTCGGTCGCCAAGCCCGGGCACAAGACACGCTGGGCCCGCGCGAGGGGGACCGGGCAGCCGATCAAGCTGCCGACGGCGCCGCCGTGGGTGTTCACGGGCACCGTGCTCACGACGGCGACCGACATCGCCGTGGGTACAGCGGTCGGATCTCCCACCCCAGCACTGTCGGTGCTGATGCTGATCGTGGCCGTCCTCGTCCGCCAGCGGGCGTTGCGGGGGACGAGGCGACCACGACCGCTCACCGCCGCGAACGACCGTCGACCAACCCGATCAGTGTCCTGACAAGACCAGACAGTCCCCCTTTCGTCAACGTGCATACTGCAACACACGTTGAGGGGTCGCGGCGGACGAGGATCGTGGTTGATGGCGGGCACAGGCGGGTGGGCGGCGTGCCTCGGATGGCTCGTGGCGGCGGGCGGACCACCGGTCGCTGTCGCGGTGGCGTGGCAGGATCTTGTGCTGGACTACTCGGTGATCCTCGGGGTTCTGCTGCTTATCGCAGCAACCTTCGCCAGTAAGATCATCAGGGAGTTGCTGAAGCGCTGGCTGGAGCCGATCGTCAACGGTATCGATCGGTCGATGAGGTGGTGGTTCTCCCCTTTCGGTCGGCGCTACCGAAAGTTTGTTCTGAGCAACTTGCGATTCATAGATACGAAAGGTCTTGCCACTGTCGGCGACTTCACACCGGAGTTGGATGAAGTTTTCGTCGATGTGAGCCTCGCGCGCCGGGCACCACATCAGGTGCCAGGGGGTTTGCTGCCGACACTGCCGGCAGAGGTGACCGAGCGCCACTCGCTCGGGGACTTTCTTGACCGTCCCCAGGCAGTGGTCTTCGCCGTTGTCGGCGCTCCTGGGAGCGGGAAGACCACGCTCCTGCGGCACACCGCCCGGCAGGTCGCCCGTGCCCGCTGGGGCAGGCGGCGCACGATACCGATACTGCTGTACTTGCGTGACCATGGCGACGCGATCACCCAGACATCGGAGGTCACGCTGCCCGAGCTGCTGCGCCGCACGCTCGGGCGCTACCACGACGACGAGCCGGACGGCTGGTTCGAAAAGCAGCTACGCGACGGCGACTGCGTGGTGCTGCTCGACGGCCTGGATGAGGTGGCCCGGCCCGAGGACCGTCGGGGCGTCGCTGACTGGGTCGAGCACCAGCTCAGGCAGTATCCGAAGAACGACTACGTGATCACATCCCGACCACACGGCTACCGTGCGGCGATTATCGACGGCGCACAGGTACTCAATGTCCGGAGCTTCACGTACGAGCAGGTGACTTGTTTCGCGCGAGGCTGGTACATTGCGGTTGAGCGGCGCAGTACAGGCGCGGCGGGTGCGGACGTCACATTGCGGGCCGAGTCGGAAGCAGACGATCTCCTCACGCGCCTGAACAATGCTCCCGGGCTGTACGACCTGACGAGCAATCCGCTGCTGCTCACGATGATCGCCACTGTGCACCGTTACCGGGGCGCGCTGCCCGGCAGTCGAGCCGACCTGTACGGCGAGATCTGCCAGGTGATGCTCTGGCGGCGGCAGGAAGCCAAGAAACTCCCGATCGAGCTGGCGGGTGACAAGAAGGAGATGCTGCTGCGCAAGCTCGCGTTCACCATGATGCAGCGGCGAGTGCGTGACCTGCCCCGCACCGATCTCCTGGCCGAGATCGAGCCCGACCTGCGCCGCATGTCCCCTGACCTGAGCGCGGAGGGCTTCCTCACCGACGTCGGATCCAACGGGCTGCTGATCGAGCGCGAGAATGATCTCTACTCCTTCGCCCATCAGACCTTCCAGGAGTACCTCGCCGCCGCCTACATCCGCGACAAGGGGTTCTCCGGCGTCCTGGCGGAGACCGTCGGCGACGACTGGTGGCGGGAGACCACCCTGCTGTACGCGGCCCGCTCGGACGCTGACCCGATCGTACGAGCGTGCCTGAACTCCGCCAGCCCCGCTGCGTTGTCGCTGGCCTTCGACTGCGCGGAACAGCGCAGCGAGCTCGCACCGGAACTACGTGATGACCTCGATAAGCTGCTCGGCTCCGCGTTCGCACCCGACACCGACCCCGAACGCCGCCGCTTGATGGCCGGTGTCCTGGTCAGCCGCCACCTGCGGCACCAGATCCGAACCGGCGACGGTGGCCGCGTGTGTACCCGGCCCATCCCCACCAGCCTCTACTGGCTCTACCAGCAGGACATCGGCGGCCCCGCACCCGGAGATATCACGCTGATCGATCCCAATACGGACGAGCCGATCACCGGTATGCGCGGAAGCGATGCCATCGGATTCGCGCAGTGGGTCAACGGAATCGTCGGCAACGAAACTGTGTACCGCCTGCCGAACCGCCCGGAGATCGAGGACTCCGCCGTCCACCGTGCGCTCACCACATCGGCAGCCGGGAGACCGACCCGAGGCGTCTGGCTGGAACCCAGTGGCGGGTCCAGCCGATCCGAATTGTGGACACCCACCGATACCGAGCAACCACACAAGATCGACTCAGCAACACTCGCCCGTTATACCAATGACGACATTGCAGGATCGACTCCGACCCTGGTCCGGCTCCTGATACTCCAATCAATCATCACTGTTCGCACCCTCCTCCTCGCCCTCGACCTCGCCCGCGCCCGCGACCTCGACCGCGCCCGCGACCGCGACCTCGACCGCGACCTCG
>JBGSWT010000779.1:0-15610 GCA_041751815.1 Pseudonocardiaceae bacterium | reverse complement strand
GCCCCCCCCTGCGCCCTCCACGCCTCCGGCCCGTTCGTGGCCGGGCGGCCCGGATGATGACACCTCCACTCCGCGTCACGGCCGTGGGTTGCTGGACACCTAACGGGTTGGCGCTTTGTCGGCAGTAATCAATCGTCCTTCGTGGAGTCCGAAAATGGGGATATCTACGGTGGGCACAACGTTGTGCAGCTTTTCCGTGGACCGTTGAGGACTAGGAGGATTGGATGTACCCGTCTCGTTTCCACTATGAGGCGCCACGTTCGCTTGAGGAAGCGTTCAGCCTTTTACAGACATACGGTGACGAGGCGAAGGTGCTCGCAGGAGGGCAGAGCCTCATCCCACTGATCAAGCTGCGCTTCGCCGCGCCAGCGGTCGTCGTCGACATTAACAATATCCCCGGGTTGGAATATCACGAGGAAGATTCGAGCGGAATGCTCCGTATCGGTGCGCTGTGCCGGCACCGAACGCTGGAGCGGTCCGAGCTGCTCCGGAGCAAGAATCCCACCATGTCGATCTGCGCGCCGCTCATCTCCGACCCGATGGTCCGCACCCGCGGAACCTTGGTCGGCTCGCTGTGTCACGCCGATCCGCAGGGTGACTGGGCATCGGTGATGCTGGCGCTGGGCGGGGAGGTCGTCGCTCGGAGCACGAGAGGTGAGCGCACCATCCCCATGTCGCAGTTCGTGGTCGGAACGTTCACGAACTCGCTGGAGGACGACGAGATCGCGGTCGAAGCACGAGTGCCGGCGCCGAAAGGCACCCGTACGGGTACCTACCTCAAGCTCGAGCGGAGGGTGGGAGATTTCGCGACGGTTGGCTTGGCGTTAGTCCTGGAGTCCTCCGGCGGCACCATCAACCGGGCCGGTATTGCGCTCACCGGTGTTGGGTCGAGCAACATTCAATGCACCGCGGCCGAGCAGGCGCTCGCAGGTAAGTCGCTGAACGCCAGCTCGATCGAGCAGGCTGCGCGGTTGGCGGCGGAGGCGTCTCAGCCCAAGACCGACGTTCGCGGTAGCGCAGAGTACAAGCGGCACGTCGTGCATACCTTTGTCACGCGTGCGTTGAGTGGTCGGGCAGCTCGGGCGGCCTGAAGCGCGTGACAATCGAATCAGTAGGTTCAGAGACCATGGGTGACGTCAAGGAGGCGGCGTGGAAGAGCGACGGGTAAACGTCGTGGTGAACGGGGAACCGAGATCTGTCGATGTCGAGCCTCGCATACTCCTGGTCCACTTCCTTCGTGAAGTGCTAGGGCTGACCGGCTCGCACATCGGCTGCGATACCACGAACTGTGGTGTCTGCACCGTACTGTGGGACGGCTTGCCCGTGAAGTCGTGCACCATTTTCGCCGTCATGGCGGATGGGCACGAGATCCAGACTGTTGAGGGCCTCGGTCTGCCCAGCGAACTCCATCCCATTCAGGAAGGGTTCCGGGAGGAGCACGGACTGCAGTGCGGTTACTGCACGCCCGGGATGATGATGGCGGCGAAGGCGATTCTCGACGAGAACCCCAACCCGACCGAGGAAGACATTCGCTGGGGACTGGCCGGCAACCTCTGTCGCTGCACCGGTTATCAAAACATTGTAAAGTCGGTGCTGTGGGCCGCGGAGAAACTGCGGTCCGAAGCAGGATCATTTAGTCGCTGACGGCTAGAGGCTAGAGTCGACGACAAGGGAGATGTGACGTGGCGCAGGCATTAGACGAGATCAAGATCGGTGGCTTGGGTGCAAGCCGCAAGCGGGTGGAGGACGACCGCTTCCTTCGGGGTAAGGGCCACTACACCGATGACTTCAAGTTGCCCGGCATGGTGCACATGGAGATCCTCCGTAGCCCATTGGCCCACGCACGGATCAAGTCGATCGACACGAGCAAGGCGTGGCAGCTGCCGGGAGTACACATGGTGCTCACCGGCGAGATGGCAGCCCAGCACAACCTTGCGTGGATGCCGACGCTGTCCTACGACACCCAACCGGTGCTCGCCACCGACAAGGTGCGCTTCCAGGGCCAAGAGATCGCGTGCGTAGTTGCCGACGATCCCTACATTGCTAAGGATGGCTGCGACGCCATCGTCGTCGAGTACGAGCCGCTTCCCGTGATCGTCAACCCGTACCAGGCCGTTGCCGACGACGCGCCCATCATTCGGGATGACAAAGAGGGTCAGACGGACAACATCTGTTACCGGTGGGAGGTCGGCGACCGGGAAGGGACTGAGCGTGCCTTCGCGCAGGCCGATCTGGTCTCGAAGCTGGAGCTGCACTACCCGAGGTCGCACCCTTCGCCCATCGAATGCTGCGGATCGATCGCGGACTACAATTCGGCGACCGCGAAGCTGACCGTCTATATGACGACCCAGGCGCCCCACATCATCCGGGCAGCGGTGGCGATCGTGGCGGAACTTCCGGAGCACATGATCCGGATCATCTCCCCTGACATCGGCGGCGGCTTCGGCAACAAGGTGCCGGTCTATCCGGGGTACGTCTGCTCGATCCTCTGCTCCATCCTGCTCGCACGGCCGGTCAAGTGGATTGAGGACAAGACCGGTAACCTTATTTCTACCCACTACGCGCGCGATATCTACTACAAGGGTGAGCTTGCGCTCCGCAAGGACGGCAAGATCCTCGGCGTGCGGTTCCATTGTGATAGCGACAACGGATCCTCTTTCTCGGACGCCCAGCCCACGAAGTTCAAGATCGGGCTGATCCACTCCGCCTTCGCTGCCTACGACATTCCGTTCGGGTACATGACCGCGCAAGGTCATTATACGAACAAGGCACCCGGCGGCGTCGCATATCGTTGCTCCTTCCGAGTAACCGAAGCGATGTTCTTCCAGGAACGGGTGATTCAGGCCGCAGCTGACGATCTGGGCATGGACCAGGCAGCGTTCCGGCGGCTCAACCTGGTGAAGGACGATCAGTTCCCGTTCCGTACGCCCTACGGTTTCTTGCTGGACTCGGGGCAGTTCGAGAAATGTCTGGACGTCGCGTTGAATGCCGTCGGTTATGACGATTTCTTGCGCGAGAAGGAGGAAGCTCGCGCGCAGGGTCGCCGGCTCGGGATCGGTATCTCCACCATGACCGAACCCCTGGGTGCTGGTAACAGCCGTGAGTACGACATCCTCGGCATCAAGATGTTCGACGCCGCGGAGCTACGGGTGCACCCGAGCGGCAAGGCGATCCTGAAGATCGGAGCGCAAACTCAGGGTCAGGGCCACGAGACGACGTTCGCACAGATCGTCACCCACGAGCTCGGCATCCCAGCCGCCGACATCCTCGTTCAGCACGGCGACACTGACAACACACCGTTCGGCATGGGGACCTACGCGTCCCGCAGCACGCCGGTTGCCGGAGCTGCGACTGCCATGGTGGCCCGCAAGGTCCGAGCCAAGGCGAGGAAGCTCGCGGCGCACCTCCTTGAGGTCTCCGAGGAGGACGTGGAATGGGAGCTTGGCCGCTTCTACGTGCGGGGTGCTCCTAACAACGGCGTAAGCATCCAGGAATGCTCGATGGCGGCCTACGGCAACATGCCCGATGGCATGGAGCCGGGGCTGGAGAACAACGCGTACTACGACCCGCCCAATATGACGTGGCCGTTCGCGGCGTACATCGTGACGGTCGAGGTCGATCCGGAGACCGGCGTGTGGGACGTGTTGCGTATGGTCGCGGTCGATGACTGCGGTGTGCGTATCAACCCGATGATCGTCGAAGGTCAGATCATGGGCGGCATGACCGAGGCCTATGCGATGGCCAACATGCAGTTCATTACTTACGATGCTGAGGGCAACTGCGTCGGCTCGAACTACATGGATTACCTGCTGCCAACGGCATGGGAAACTCCGGGCTTCGAGCTCCACGAGGTCGTCACGCCATCACCGCATCACCCGATCGGCGCTAAGGGCATTGGTGAGTGTGCCGCTGTCGGTGGCCCCGCGGCATTCGTGAACGCGGTAATGAACGCCATCGACGACACCGGGGTCCGTAACATCGACATGCCTCTGCTTCCGGACCGCGTGTGGGAGGCCCTGAAGTACAAGCGTGACGTGTCGGGAGCACCTCCGGTCAAGTCCGACGCCTAAAGAGATTGGATCGATGGGTCGATGACCATGGACGGGTGGGACGTCCTCGAGCACGCCCGTGAGTTGTCCAAGCGGGGTGAGGCGTTCGCGCTGGCAACGGTTGTGTGGCGGCGCGGCCCGTCCTCCGGCAAGGAGGGCTGCCGCGCAGTCATCACAGCCTCAGGGCAGGTGTTCGGCTTCATCGGTGGCGCCTGCGCCGAACCTGTGGTCGTCCGCGAGGCTCGGCACATCCTCGCAGAGGGTGTGCCGCGCCTCGTGTTTCTCGGTACTCCTGACGAGCTCGAGTCGGTGGCAGTGCGGGAGGGCATCAGCTACGTGCCGATGTCGTGCCAGAGCGAGGGAGCCTTGGAGATCTACATCGAGCCTGTAGAGCCCAAGCCCCACCTGGTTGTCGTCGGACGCTCGCCAATGGTGGAAACCCTCGTGCAGATGGCACAGGCCATTGGATGGCGGACGGTTCTTGTCGACCCCGATGGTGGCTCTGCAGAGAGCCACCCGTCGGCGGAGTGCGTCGTCAGTCAACTGGACTTCAAGTTGGCTGGGGTCGATGAGCGCTCCCTCATCGTCGTTGCCACCCAGGGGCATCACGACGAGGAAGCGGTGGAGCTCGCGCTCGCTGCTGGCCCGGCCTACATCGGTCTGGTGGGTTCCCGCCCGCGGGCCAAGTCGGTGCTCGACTACGTGGAGAGCCGGGGGCTGTCCAGAGAAGCCCTAGATCGGGTCAAGGTCCCAGCTGGCCTTGATCTGGGTAAAGTCTCTCATCGCGAGATTGCGGTGGGTGTGCTGGCTGAGTTGGTGAAATTGAAAGCGGCTGGAGACCTGGTCAAGGGTGCGCCGGCGGAGATACCGGAGATTGAGGAAGCGATCGACCCCGTGTGCGGCATGACAGTGGAGGTCGGTTCCGCGCGTCACAAAGCAGATCACGACGGGACTACGTACTACTTTTGCTGTGCAGGATGTCGCACAGCATTCGAGAAGGAGCCCGTCGCTTTCGCCGGGTCAGGGACAAAACCGTGAACCCCAAGTTGCTGCGGACCGAGCGTGGTAAGGAGAGCGAGTAGTCGATGCTGATCGAGAACGAGTTCGAGGTTGCGGCGCCGCTCGAGCAGGTGTGGAAGCACATGCAAGACGTGCCGAGGATAGCGCCCTGCATGCCTGGTGCAGAGCTCACGGATGTCCAAGGCGACGTGTACAAGGGGCGAGTGACAACCAAGATGGGGCCGGTATCGATGAAGTTTTCCGGTACCGCCCAGATCGTTGAGCGCGACGAGGTCAACAAGCGGATCGTGATGAACGCGTCCGGCTCGGAGGAAAAGGGCAAAGGCCAGGCGACGATGAAAGTGACGTCGACGATGGTGCCTTCTGGTAGCGGGACCCGCGTCAAGGTCGCCCAGGACCTCCAGCTCTCCGGCGCTGCTGCTCAGTTCGGCCGAGGCATGATTCAGGACGTCACGAGCGTAATTATGCGTAGCTTCGCGAAGTGCATCGCCGACGACATCGGACGGGCTGCTCGGGGAGAGGGGCCGACAGAGCGTAAGGCCGTTCCGGTGAAGGGCTTCAGTATTGCCATGCAGGCATGGACGACGGCGATGAAGCGGTTCTTCGGTGGGCTCTTCGGCCGGAAGAAAAGCTCGTGATGACGATTCTTGAGCGAAAGAGAGACCGGACATGATCATGTGGTGGATTGGCAACCTGATTCTGCTCTTCGTCGTGTTGCCCATCGTTGCAGTGCTGATGAACCGAATCGTCACGCCAGTTGATCGAATCCGGGTCACTGTGGACGATATCCTCTACAACGGCGTGATCCTGACCGAGGAGCTCGACAACGTCCCGGCGCTGCTGGCCGAGACGGACAGCACGGTCAAGGAGGTCTCCATCGGCGCGACCCGTTATGTGAAGCGTGTCGGGCAGCTGCTGGGATGATAGTAAGCAACTTGAGTAAGACGATCGAGATTAGGAGGAAGCCATGCCTTTAGTCGCGTGGGTCACGCTGCTGGCCGTCGCGCTGATCGTCGCCGTGGTTGGTATCTCTCTGTTGAGAGTGATTTCTCAGCTCAAGCACGTTTCGTGGACGCTTGGTGCGGTGATCGTGGGAGTAGGCGCGATCGCTTATCAGACCAGGACAGTTCCAGAGGTCATACCGTCGGTCAACGCCAACCTCGCACCCGTGAGGGCCATGGCGGAGCAGGTGTAGTTGGCGCGATGGACGCCCACGTTGGGTGCCCGTCGGGCCGGATGGAAGGAGTTCAGAAATGCATGAATTCAATTGTGGGCACCAGGAGTGCGCCTCGCAATTCACCTCGTCGGATAAAGACTATCTGATGCGGCAGGTTGCCGAGCACCTCAAAGAGGTCCACAACGTGCAAACGGCAACCCAGACGCTGCTGGGCTACCTCGAGACGACTTGTGTGACGAGCACGCCGGACCGTTAGGTCTTTAGTTTTGACCCCGTGACAACAGCTACCGAAGGGAGGGCTACCGGATGATGTGGCTTGCGGAACACGTGCCTGGTGAGGCGCATCTGTTTGGTTGGTACCTGGGTTTCGCGATCGCTTTCGCCGTCACCGCAGTCGTGGTGATGTTGGTGGCTCCGGTCCTGGTCCTCGCCGGGCGGATCGGTCGTCAGGCACCACAGATCAATGCGGGCCTGCAGCAGTCATACCAGAACACTCTGGCGCTGGCGGACCTGCGACAGACGATCGATCACGCTGAGGTCATCATTGGCGGCCTGGAACGCGGTCGAGCTAGGCTTGGAGGCTAGGCGATGCCTGGATATGCACCTGAAGAAATCACCTTCTGGTGGGTCGCGATTCTGTTCGGTTTTGGCGTAATCATAGTGGTTATTCTTCTGCTCGGTACCCTCGTATCATTTGTAAGGGTCATCGACAGGAATGTGGTGGGGGTCCGGGATACTCTGCGGGCTATTCCTGACAATACCACCAATGCTGCGCTCATTCCTATCACGGCTGACAGGGTCGACGCAGTCCTGGCAGAGGGTCTGCAGCATCACCTGTTCCTGACCAGAGTTCTGACTGGTTCCGGTACGCCGACTGGTGGAAGGGGCTAGAGATGCTTATCGTCATGACGGTAGTCGCGATCGCGACTTTGATCGCTGTGCTGGCGATTTTCCTCTTGGTGATCGGAATCATGCTTAACCGCATCGCAGACAATCTTGATGACTGCCTCGGTAGCGTGAAGACGATCGTCAAGCAGTGCGAGGTGATTGTGCCTGAGGTTGAACACATCAACCGGACGGGTGGAGTGGTGGCAGGCGCACTGCCGCTGCTGTACGGGGGTGCGGAACGTATCGCAGCGAAGCTCGCTCCTCCGGTACCTGCTCCGGTTAACGGGCACAGCAATGTGCCGGCGTCGGGGCGGCGGCGTTCCCGCCTGATGGACACGGTGGGTTTCCGAGACACTCGTCACTAGTTTGCAGCACGACCCCTTCTTCAAGTCCTCCTTCGGTAGCAAGGGACAGAAGAACTAGTGGGCAGCGACCATAAACTTGGCCGCTGCCCACTGTCGTCTTTAGATCTAGCTACTACTTATTAGGGGCATCATCGGGGCCACGCTGAGCGAGCGGGCCAGTCAGCTCGGACTTATAGGACCCGATCCAATGGTCCTGCCACGCTTTATCGTATTTGATCTCGTTGCAGTGCGGGTTGTAGATGGCGGCGAGCTCCTGCACGATCTCCTCGCGGTGCGCTCGCGCCCAACCCTGAACTTCGTACGTACAGATGTGGAGCTTCCAGCGCGAGCCTGCCCGGTTTATCCAACAGTTGGCCCGTGGATGTTTGAAAGGAAAGCCGGCTTCGGCCATGTTGTCGACATGGCCAACGTAGATGACCGCATACTTGTCGGGCTTGGTCTCCGGGTCCGGCTTGTACATGATGGCGAAAACCGCTGGCCTCGCCGGGGGAGTCCAGCCGCCGAGGATTCGTGGACCCTCGAATGAGTAGCCGGCGAGGGATCCGAGGCGAATCATGTCCCGACCTTCATGTTCATAAGGCGTCCTAGTGGTGTCAGGAGTGCGGTTTGCTTCCCCGGCTCAGGCGTCTATGTCTGCGTCTTCGTCTTCGCTGGTCGCCTCGACCCGCACTATGGGGTACACGGGCAGGCCAGCCTTCTGCACTGCGTCGGCGAACCGCTCCTTGCCCCGCTGGATCGCGTCTTCGCGCGAGTCTGCGAACACAACGACCTGCGCACCGTAGCGGTTGGTGCCGATACCGGTCGCGATGCCGTCGCAGGCGGCGACGGCATCGGCCAGCTCGACGACTTCCTCACGCTTTATGATGCGGTCGCCCTCGGCCTCGATCCCGACGCTCCATCTGATCAACATAGAATCCGGCCTCCCTAGCCGAGTTTCGGAAGCAGTGTGGCAAGATCCTCAAGGCTGCTCAGGTCGTGGCCGGACAGGAGCACGTCGATATACGGCTCTGCGACCATCATGCCTACCGTCTGAGATTGGTAGTTGGCGTTGTCGCCCTTATGCGGGTTCATCCACACGATGTTGTGGCACAATCGCGAGAGTCGATCCATAGCGTCGGAAAGAAGTTCGGGATCACCTCGGTCAAGGCCATCGGAACAGATCACGACGACCCCGCCGCGGCACATGCCCCTGCGGCCCCAATTGCGGACGAACTTGTCGAGAGAGTCGCCGATCCGCGTTCCACCCTCCCAGTCGACCACAAGCTTGGCAGCGCGCTCCAATGCCTCGTCCGGTTTGCGGGTCTGCAGCGGCTTCGTCACGCAGCTCAGGCGCGTGCCGAAGCAGAACACCTCGACCTTCTGGGAGGCCTGGGAGGCGCCGCGCTTGGCGGAGTAGGCGAACTGCAGTAAAGCTCGCGAGTAGTCCGCCATTGACCCGGACACGTCGAGAATGAGGATCAGCGGGCGCTGTCGCACGCGCCGCTTCCGCCAGTACAGGTTGACCATCTCGCCGTTCGTGCGCAGTGACTCGCGGATCGTCCGGCGCATGTCCGGTCGCCGCCCGTCGCGCCCCATCTCCGTCCGGCGAGTGCGGCGCTTGGGGGGAGTCAGCTTGATGCGTGCCATAATGCGTCGTAACGCTGCGAGTTCCTCCTTGGTGCACTCACCGAAGGACCGGTGCTTGAGGGTCTCGGTGTTCGACGCCATTAGCCCCAGAAGCGTTTCCTCATCTTGCTCCTTGCCCGAAGGCTCCGTGGCGGGGATCTCGAACGGCGCGTCTGCTTCCGGGGCGGCCTGTGCCTTGACCTTCAGCATCTGTTGGACCGGACTGTCGGAGGCGAGGAAGAAAGCCCTGAACACCTCGTCGTAGACGACGATATCCTCGCGGCGCATGACGAGGGTAGTCCGCCCGGCCCAATACAGGTCGACGAGATCTGTCGGATCCAGCGGTGCCATTGCCTCGCAGAAGGTCAGGATGTCACCCGAGCCGACGGCTAGACCCTTCGCGCGCAGCGCGCGGCCGAAGTCGACGAGTACGGACACGAATCCATTGTCGTTGCGCGACATCGGTGTTAGACGGATCCGTGAGGCGCGTCAGGCATTGGACGTCACTTCCGTGAGGTTGTCCCGCACGAGGGCGAGATCATCGCGATCCTTGATGATCGCGCCGAGGGTGTCATCGGCTGCGGAAGCGGTCAGACCTGTTTCACCGAGGAACGCGAGGGTGCGGGACCAGTCGATGGTCTCAGCGACCCCTGGCGGCTTCGCCAGATCCATCTCGCGGAGCCGGTTGACCGCCGTCACCACCTTGCGGGCGAGCCCCTCCGACACCTCGGGTGCTTGAACGGTGACGATCTCCACCTCGCGGTCGGGTTCCGGGTAGCCGATCCAGTGGTACATGCAGCGCCGCTTCAGGGCATCGTGCAGGTCACGGGTGCGGTTGGAGGTCAACACCACCAGCGGTGGGTGTTCTGCCTTGATGGTACCGACCTCAGGGATGCTGATCTGGAAGTCGGACAGCATCTCGAGCAGGAATGCCTCGAACTCGTCATCGGCGCGGTCGACCTCGTCGATGAGCAACACGGCCTGGTCACCGGTCTTGATGGCCTGCATCAGGGGACGCTCGAGAAGGAACTTCGGACCGAACAGCTTCTCGATCGCCTCCTCCTCGCCGACGTCACGATCGGACATAGCCCGGATGTAGAGGAGCTGACGGGCGTAGTCCCACTCGTAGAGGGCTTGGTTGGTGTCGATGCCCTCATAACACTGCAGCCGGATCAGCTTACGTTCGAACACCGACGCAAGAACCTTGGCGATCTGCGTCTTGCCGACCCCCACCTCACCTTCGAGCAGGAGGGGGCGCTGGAGGGACATCGCCACGAACACCGCCGTCGCCAATCCCCGGTCGGCCAGGTAATCGCCCTGGCGCAACGTCTCGGTAAGTTCTTTGACGGTACTCGGATAGTTCATCGAGCGGTCTCCTTGACGAGGCTGGCGGCCGCGGAGCGGCAAGATTGATCAGGTTGATAGCTAGACTACGTCCATGGGCTGACGTCGGCTGATACTAGCTGGCAACTCGTCGGGGATCCGGGCACATCATTGCCAAGATCCCCAACGAGTATCAGTTGATCGTTTCGTACCCTCGGCCGTCGGATTGCATGGCGTTTACGTAAGAGGTTGTTTTAGCTGCACCGTTCGTGGGTGCGGCATCCTGGTCCACCCGGTATGAGGTGGTGCGACTCGACTCAGTCGTGCCGGGTTTGCCGGTGGCTTTTGCCTCGGGCTTCTTGCGTCCAAACATAAGCTGTGTCCTTTCTTGCTTCCGACCACCGCTCAGACGAGCGGCTGTCCCTACTCCTTGCCCTTCTGCTCAGACGAGCCGAAGACCAAATCCCGCACGCTTCCGGCCTCGGAGTTCAGCTTGCCCTCGCGCTCAAGCTTCGTCTTCCACGCGGAGCGGAGGTTGCCGCTCACCGCCTGGTTCGCCTGGTTCTCCTCATCGACCAGCCCCTGGAAGCCGACGGTCTCCATGCTCTTGCACGGCTTCGTGTTACCACAGGCCTCGTCGAGGTCAGCGCTCGTCTGACCTTGCGCTTGCCAGACGCCGCGCAGCGCGGAGAGCGCCTGCTTACCGTCGTCGGTCAGATCGTCGGTCGCCTTTGCATTCTCGTGCTCTGGGCTCATGTCCGGGCACCCTCTCCGATGCAACTTGTCAGGGATATAGACGTGTAAACCGTACCTGGCTGGAGTCGTTCGGGCGAACGCGCGCAGGCATCGGCAACGAGCCGGCTGGGCTACGACGACCGCGCCGCCTCCTCGAACCGACGGTTTACCTCTTCCCAGTTCACCAGGTTCCAGAAGGCCTCCACGTAGTCGGCTCGTGAGGCCAGGTACTGCAGGTAGTAAGCGTGCTCCCACAGATCGAGCCCGAGGATCGGGGTCTCTTCGGCGGTGAGCGGCGAATCCTCGTTGGGTAGGCTGTAGAGCACCAAGCGGTTGCGTGTCTGCACCAGCCATGCCCAGCCGCTGCCAACGTGGGCGGTAGCGACTGTGGCGAAGCGCTGCTTGAACGCTGTGAACGAGCCGAACTCCTCCGCGATGGTCTCGGCGAGTCGACCGGAGGGCTCCCCACCGCCATCCGGGCTCAAGATCGTCCAGAAGAAGGAATGGTTCGCGTGTCCGCCGCCGTAGACGCGTACGGCGTTGCGGGACTCTTCGGGGATCTTGCCGATATTCCACAGCAAGTCGTCGATGGGCTGTCCGCCAGCGGCGCGCAACTCGTCAGTAACACCCAACGCTACGTTCAAGCGATCGACGTAACGGCGGTGGTGCTGCTTGTGGTGGACCTCCATGGTTCGCGAGTCGAAGTGAGGTTCGAGCGCGTCGTACCCGTACGGCAGGTCGGGAAGGTTGTAGGCGCTCATAGGCCCCTTCCTGAACTCGGGACTCCCGGTTGGTCGGCCAGTTGCCCATCGTACACGGAAAAATCTAGTGCGGGCGGGCGCCGAGCAAGCCCGCAAAGGCCCCACACGGTGGCCATACCTGGTCCAGCAGCTCGCCTGCTGAACGTTCGTATACCGGCCGGGATTGGTTCGGTCGGCGGTACGATCGTCAGCTTGCCAGCGATCGCCGACCGCGGGGAAGCGGCCCGCGTGGGTCAGATACTGGCCACGAGCAACCGTGGCCAGTATCTGACCCACGGGTAGTGCGGCCCCGACCTCGGCCGCGGCGTGGGGTGCGGGGGCTGGGGACAACGTGATGGAACGCCTAGACTCGGACGCGATGCTGGTCATCTGGCGTGGCCCGGCTAGCGGAGGGATTGATGTGCGATGAGCGAGACTTACACCGCAGTATACGAACGAGACGGCGAAGCTTGGTTGGTGGAGATCGCCGAAGAGCCTCGTGTGCACAGTCAAGCTCCTAGCCTGGCGGAGGCGCGAGGGGGCATAAGGGAAGCTCTTGCCCGTTGGCTCGAGACTGATCCCGAGGAGCTTCGCATCGTCGATAACTTCCGCTTACCGGCTCAGATCCGGACCGTCCAGGAGACGGTAAAGGCAACTCGGACAGAAGACGAGCGCAACCAGATGATGGCCAGCATGACTGATTCCAAATCAGCAAAGAGCTGGGCCAAGGAACTTGGTATTGCCGAGCGGGACCCGGTGACGGTCCAGTGGCTTGAAGGTTTAGGGGACCGAGAGGTCTCGATCGACACTTTTTGTCACACGATTACGATGATGGAAGATCTCTCGAGGTGGTCGGAAACCGCTCATGAGGTATCTTCCGACGATGCCCTCGAAAAGGACGAGACGGAAGGCCGGGCTACCAGGTAACGGGGAGGCGGCTGACGGCGCCGGCTACGGCTTCGCGGACCGGCGAAATCTCGTCGAGTGCAACGGCGAGACGTAGAGCGGGGAAGCGTTCGAACAGGCGGACGAACAGGTACTGCAGCTCCACCCGGGCTAGGGGTGCTCCGAGGCAGAAGTGGGCACCGTGACTGAGCGAGAGGTGTGGGTTGCGCTCGCGGGTGATGTCAAAGCGCTCCGGACCGGGGAAGACGGTCTCGTCCTCGTTGGCGTCCTGCACGGCGAACATCACGGTGTCGCCCGCACGGATGGTGACACCATCGACCTCGACGTCGACCGAGGCGTACCGGGTCAGGCCGCCGCGCCGAACGGCTCGCTGCCGCTCGAGCGGACTGGCGAAGCGGAAGATCTCTTCGAGAGCCGGGGCGGCGAGAGCCGGATCGCGCTGCAGGGCCTCCCGCTGCTCCCGGTGAGTCAGCAGCAGCAGCATGCCCCGGTCGATGATGGCGACGACGGGTGCGTGGCCGGCGAACAGAAGCCCGGCGGCAAGATGGGCGATCCCGTCGTCGGTCAGCTTCGGGTCGAGCTTTGCAGCCTGAAGCAGGTCCGAGATGACGTCGTCGCCCGGGACCCAGCGCTTGCGCTCGATCAGGGTGCCCAAGTACCGCCACAGTGACTGCAGGCCTCCCCGAGCGACGGCGGGCTTGTTCACCTGTTTGCCCTCACTCTGCCACCGGCGGAAGTCCTCGCGGTCCTCGGTGGGCACCCCGAGCAGCTCGCAGACCACCAGCGCCGGTAGGGGAAAGGCGACGATGGTGTGGAAATCGGCCGGGGGCCCGGTCCGGAGGAGCTCGTCGAGCAACTCGTCGACGATCGCCTCGACGCGGGGGCGCAGACTCTCCATGCGACGGGGCGACAACGACGGCGTGAGCAGCTTGCGCATCCGGTGGAGGTCAGCAAGCTCGCCGTCCGGATCGGGGATCGCCCCGCCGAACAGCCCGGGCTGTGTGAGGCGGACCGGGTGACCCGGGTTGGGGTGCGAGCGGGACAGCCGTGGGTCGGCCAGCAGATCACGCACCTGCTGGTGCCCGGACACCAGCCAAGCGGGCCGGCCCTGGGTGTCGCTGACCCGCTGGACCATGTTGGTGGGTGTCATCATCTTCCTCGGTGCCGCGCGCGGCCGGGATGCGACCGAGCTCAGGGTTCGACCCGCAGGATAACTGGATCTTCGCAGTGAAGTGGGGAGCGGATGGGGAATCGGGACGGCCCTGTTTGCGGCCAGACGCGCCAGAAGAGTTGACGACCGAGCGGTAGCCGTCGGTGCGAGCGTCAGCAGGTGGTATCTCGTACTTGGCCCGCTGAGCTGAACTCCAGTCGCAGCGCTTCGTTGCGGGGTATCAATATGGCCGTGCCGTCCGCGCGTGTCCAACCGGAGGGGAGGAAGAGATACTGGTTTCCCGACTGCATTACGAGCTTGAGTCCTTCGTAGCGAAATCCGTAGGCTGCGTCAGGATTTTGGCAGGCCACCTCTCGGACGCCTGGCGCTTGTAGGCTCAACCGCTTCTCGCTGTACGCCACCACATCTGCAATGCTGGGTAGAGAAGCCTCGAATTGCCGAGCACGGGTCGTCCCGACGCTGATCGCGTAGCTCCCGACTGCCCAGAACAGTCCGACGCTCACCAGAATGAAGACAGCGCCCCACTCGGCCACGGCCACCGTTCCCGGTGCGCGGCGCGGTACCTGGTTTGGTCGTCGCTCCGCGATGAACAGCCGCAACAGTCGGGCGGCGTAGGTCAGCAGCAGAACGCCGATCGAAAGGCTGAGTCCACGGCCTTCCTGGAAAGACGGTGGGAACACGGGCCCCGTGACGACGTCGACCATAGCCAGGCTCACCAGGATGAAGCCAGCAATGGCGGCAGATGCCATCAGCACGCGCAGAACGGTCGGTCGGGCTCCGGCAGCCCACGCTCCGAGCAACAATTGGTGGACCCACAGCGCCAGCAGGGCAGCCCCCGCGACCACCATCAGTGGCAGAATCAAGCCATCCACGCTGCTGACCAGGTAGTCCTGAACCGTCAGGTCCAGGACGGTGACCTGCGGGCCGAGATACCACAGAAATCCCGCGGCCTCCAAGCGCCCGAAGTAATACATCAGCGCCGTCAGCAGTGTGGTGGGGGCGACGACAGATCCGACGATCTTCAGAACTTGCGGAAACGCGGCTTCGAATATAGTTGATTCGGCAACCGGACTGACCTCCGGCTGCTCGACCCGAGTCGTGGGTGCGCCGTCGATAATAGACACTCGCGCCTGTGCTGGTGCGTTGGGCGGACTCGCGACGGGCGATTCTGTCGCGGGCGAGGACGGTTCCGCGGGACCGTCCTCCTCCGCCGTTGCGACGGTGGTCATTCGCCCGGCTGGCCTGTTGTAGTCTTCTCGTTGTTCGAATCAGACCCGCTCCTCTCGCCGGATCTGTTCGATTCTTCTGGTTCTTCCAGTTCTTCTTCCGATTCGAAACATTGGATGTTCAACGTGATGCGAGTGCTAGTCGACACCTTTTCGCCTATGTCCGGGGATTGGTCGACGACATCGCATTTACTGGCGAGGTGGGGTCCGTTCTTTGGTTCGAACTTCTTATTGAGATTCAGGCAGCCCGCTTCGTAGCCTGCTTTTTTGCAAGCCTTGTCCATAGCGGTCAGCCACTGTTCTAAGGTGCCTCCTCCGGGCACGGTGACTAGTTCCGCCCCGGGGGGCGCGCCTCCTGGTCGCCTCGGTGGGACCGCCGGTGCAGGCACAGCTCTGGGCGCGGGC
>JBGSWT010000778.1:0-2752 GCA_041751815.1 Pseudonocardiaceae bacterium | reverse complement strand
GCCGAGCTGGTGGTAGGTGGTGGCCATGCCGGGCCGGTTACCGAGTTCCTGGTCGATGGTGAGGGACTTCTGGTACCAGTCCTCGGCCTCGGTGACCTGCCCGCGGTCCTGGGCGATGATGCCGAGCTGGTGGTAGCTGGTGGCAAGGTATGCTTGTTGCTGAGAGGACGCGGGCTGCCCAAGGAGGATGTCGCGTATCTGGAGGTAAGTGGCTTCGGCGGCATCGAGTTGACCCGCGCCCTGCTGACGGTTGGCTTCGGATCCGGCGAAGAACAGCCATAAAGGCCCGAGTGGGGTGGTGAGATCGGGTGGGGCGCCGTCGGGGTCTTCGAGGTACAGGCGGGCCCGGTCGACCCAGCCGCGGGCCTCGACATACAGACCCCGCGTTTCCCAGTAATAGTTAAACGCTTCGACGATTTTCTGCGCCTGGTTCCAATGACCGTTTTCCAAAGCGGATCCGAGTAGCTGACCGAGGGTGTGACGTTGCCGATCAATGATGGTGAGCGCGAACCCAGCCGCACCCGTCTTGATTTGTTTCCTGAGCCAGCTGGCGAACGCGGCGTAGGCGTCGAGGAGGGCGTCCTCTGCGGCGGCGCGCTGCTCGGTGTAGGTGCCGGGATCCTCGGCACACCATTGGTGGGCGAGGTAGCTG
The DNA here is from genome assembly GCA_041751815.1 of Pseudonocardiaceae bacterium. Classification (GTDB taxonomy): domain Bacteria; phylum Actinomycetota; class Actinomycetes; order Mycobacteriales; family Pseudonocardiaceae. Next base: position 2,100 of record JBGSWT010000778.1, on the reverse strand, counting down.
GGCAGGGCCGGGTGGATGCCGTACATGCCCGATCCGAGTGTGGTCAACAGACCCACCCCGGCAGCTCGGCCCAAGATCTGAGTCCAGGTTTCAGCGTTGGTGTCGGCGAAGCGGCGCGGTACCACCGGGCTTTCCGAGAACAGCCCGAGGACATCGGCGTCGGCGACCCCCCGGAACAGGCATACCGCCGCTAGCAGCTGACGAGTGGACGGGTCGAGGTGGGTGACGGAGTAGGTGATGCAAGCTGGCAGCGACGTGGTCCGGCCGCCGTCATCACCGCTGGGCAACGCCGTGATGCCGCGTAGCCCGGCCAGCAAGGCGGCCGGGTCGGTGGTGTCGAGGTAGGGCAGGGTCAGGCGCATGCTCAGCGGGTGCCCGTCGAGCCATTCCATCAACTCGCCGAACACCCGCTGGCCTCGCCGCGGCGCCGCGTCCGGGTACGGGGCCAGCAGTTGGTCGGCGTAGTCGAAGGCCTCCTCGGTGCTCAGCCCGGCCAGCGGGATCCGCCGCATCTCACCCAGCCACGTCTCCGGGCTGCGGCTGGTGATGATGATCGCACTGGAGCCGTTCGTGGCCACCTCGGCCAGGAAGTCCCGCAGCTCGCCGCGGCCGGGCTCATCCAACGGTGGGGTCGCCGTGGCCGGGGCGGGCATGGAGTGCACGGACTCGAAGTTGTCGAACACCACGAGCATCCGGCGGTTGACGAGCAGATCGCGCACCACCTGTCGGCGTTGCGTGGCGTCGAGCTGGACGAAATCGACCCCGTAGACCCGCAGCCCGATCGCGGAGAGGACCCCGTCGAGCCCGAAAGAGGCCACCCCCGGCTCGAACGAGTGCCAGATCACCCACTCCGGGTGCTCGACTCCGCCGGTGTCGCGCCACCACCGCCCGAACGCCTTGACCAGCTCGGTCTTCCCGGTGCCACCGGGGCCGTGGATCACCACCACTCGTTGTAGCCGGACCGCGACCTCCAGGGTGTAGATCAGTCCGTCACGGCCCACGAACGCATCCCGCGGCGCCAGCGGATCCCTGCCATCTCCGGCGGGATCGTCGCGGAGGATGTCCAGGGCCGTGTCCAACGACAGTCCATCTCGCCCCCCGCCAGCCTGATCGACAGCGGTGTCGCGAAGGGAGGGGAAATGTGCGTCGCGACGCAGGTAGTGCACCGGCACCACCCAGTCCGAGAGTGACATCTTACCTTTCGGGCTGGGCCGCAGCGCATTGCGGGCCAGCCGAGCGCGGCCTGCAGTCACCGCGTCGCTGATCCGGTCACCGGCGAAGAGTCGCTGATAGAACGCGGACATGAACTCCGCGGCCGCCACCGCGTACACGCTGTAGGCCATCGCCACCACCGACGACGCACCGCCCGCCAACAGCCGCGTGGCGACCGCCGCCTCCAGCTGCTTTCCGATCGCCCCGGACTGGCAGGCATTGAGCACCACGACCGGCACCCGCGCCGCCGCCAACACCCGTGCCACGTCCTCGGCCGGTACTTTGTCCGCGCCCCCGCCGGGCTTCTCGAACACCAGCATCCCGCTCTCGGTGGCGTCGAAACCCAGCGGCGGACCTATCCGGGCACGACGCCCCGACAACACCCCATGCCCGTCGAAATGCACCACCTGAAACGGCCGACCCGCCGCCTGCGCCGTCGCCAGCGTTTCGACCAGTGTCTGCACTGTCGGGGGCCGCAACACCACCAACTCCACGTCACCGCGCACCGCGTCCAGGCGCTCCAGCAACGGGCGGGCGATCATCCGATACCCCACGTCCCCGGTGCCGCCCGGACGGGAGATCACCATCAACACCCGCAACTGCTCCCCGCCCACCGGGAACGCCTGCCCCATCTGTGCGCCGGGCAGGCTGCGACTCACCGCAATAGCATCCAACGCCACCGGTGACGGTTGAGCCGGATCGGCCAACAGCTCCCACGGCAACCCCAACCACCCCGGCTGCGCGGACCCAATGCCAGGGAGATGAGGTAGTTCGCACCTGAGGCCGACCCTGTGATGATCTTCGGGTTCGTGTGCGGACGGTGATCGTGGCTGGGAGCATGGTGATGGCCCGGCTGTCTGGCCGGGTGCGCCGGGGTCCAGCCGGGGT
>JBGSWT010000777.1:0-2986 GCA_041751815.1 Pseudonocardiaceae bacterium | reverse complement strand
CGGGTTCTGCGCCGACACCGGCGGTGGCTGGAGCCGCCGCCTGCTCGCGCACGCCAGCCAGCTGCATCCGGTGCCCGACGCGCTGCGCGACGAGATCGCGGTGCTGGTGGAACCCCTGGCGTGTGCCATACACGCGGTGCGCCGAGTACCGATCAATCCGGGTGCATCAGTGCTCGTGATCGGTGCGGGCACCGTGGGCCTGCTCACCCTGCTCGCGCTGCGCAAGCTCACCGCAGCCGGTGAGGTGCACGTCGTCGCCAAGCATCGGCACCAGGCCGACCGGGCCCTCGAGCTGGGGGCTACTCACATCGTCGACTCCGGCAGCACTGCCAGGGCGCTGCGCCGCAGCACCGGAGCCCTGCTGGTGGAGCCCGAGTTCGGAGCGGGTTACCTGCTCGGTGGCATCGACCTGGCCTTCGAGTGCACCGGGGCGGCGGTGGGACTGGACACTGCCTTGCGGTCGCTGCGCGCGGGCGGCACGGTGATCGCATCGGGGATGCCCTCAGGCGGGGTGGACCTCACCCCGTTGTGGTACCGCGAGCTGCATCTCGTCGGGGCCTACGCCTCGGCAGTAGGCGACGAGCCCGATCGGGGTGATTTCCCGGAAGCCATCGCGCTGGCGGGATCGGCGCCGCTGGACGGTTACGTTGATAACAAGTACCCGCTGGAACGCTGGCGTGACGCGCTCGATCACGCCGCCGCGGCCGGCCGGCTGGGCACGATCAAGGTCGTTTTTGCGCCCAGCTGAGGTTAAGCGCAACGCCGCGGACAGGAGCAGGTGAGGGTGTGGGCAGACCAGGTTTCGTGCTCGACGTCGACGAGCGGACTCCCCCGCTGCTGATGCACGAGGGTGAGGGATTCCGCCTGGACCGACTGCCACTAGGCAGCCGCGTGATCTACCCGCCGGAATCGCTGCCGGGCATCGTCGACCTCGAAGGCGCGATCCGCCATGCGTTGGCGCACCCGCACGGCAGCGACCCGCTGCCCGAGCTGCTGCGCCCTGGAATGCGGCTGACCATCGTGTTCGACGATCTGTCTTTACCACTGCCGCCGATGCGGACTCCGGATGTCCGCCAGCGGGTGATCGAGCAAGTCCTGGAAATGGCCGCCGCTGCCGGTGTGGACGACGTCGAACTCATTGCCGCCAATTCGCTGCATCGGCGGATGACTCCGGCGGAGCTGCAGCGCACCGTCGGCGAGCGGGTCTTCCGCGCCTTTCATCCCGACCATCTGCGCAACCATGACGCCGAGGACCCCGAGGACCTCGCGCATCTGGGCACGACACCGCACGGCGAGGACGTGGAGATCAACCGCCGGGCCGCGGAGAGTGACCTGATCGTCTACGTCAACATCACGCTCACCGCGATGAATGGCGGATCGAAGTCCGTGTCAGTCGGGCTGGCCAGCTATGCGAGCCTGCGTCACCACCACAATGTGCACACGCTGCGGCACTCGCGTTCCTTCAACGATCCGCCGAACTCGGCGATGCACCAGTCCTATGACCGGATGGCCGATTTGATCGGCGGGCACGTGCCGGTTTTCACCATCGAGACAACGCTGAACAATGAGCCGTTTCCCGCCGCGATGCGCTTCCTCACCCGTCGCGAGTGGGAGTGGAATCTCACCGATCAGGCCAGCTACCTCGCGGTCAAGCGAAGCAATGAGCTGGCCCCCGCCAAGCTGCGGCGGCGGATCTGGCAAGCCACCGAAGCGCCGTATGGCGTCACCGGAGTGCACGCCGGCGCACCGAGCGCGGTGCACCCGCACACCCTGGCGGCGGTGCACCGGCAGCAGCTCACCGAGGTGCAAGGGCAGGCTGACGTGGCGATTTTCGGCTTGCCCTACATCTGCCCCTACAACGTCAACTCGATCATGAACCCCATCCTGGTGATGTCGCTGGGACTCGGCTACTTCTTCAACCTGTACCGAGGTAAGCCGATTGTGCGCCAAGGCGGGGTAGCGATTTTCTACCATCCGATGCCACCTGACTTCCATCCGGTGCACCACCCGAGCTACATCGACTTCTACGAGCTACTGGCCGAAACCACCGACCCGGTGATGCTGGAGACCAAGTACGAAAAGCAGTTCGCCACCGATCCCTGGTACATCCACCTGTATCGGACCAGCTACGCCTACCACGGCGTGCATCCGTTCTACATGTGGTATTGGGGCGCACACGCAATGCAACACCTGGACGACGTGATCTTCGTCGGGGGCGACCGGTCGACCACCGCGCGGCTGGGCTTTCGCGCCGCGTCCAGCTTGGCCGACGCTCTGGAGCTGGCTCGAGACACCGTAGGACCGAACCCGCAGATCAGCTACTTGCACGCCCCGCCGATGGTGCTGGCGGACGTGCGATGAGTGGCTTCCGAGACGAGCTGCGGCTGCTGCGGCAGGGCCGCGACTGGCGGGGCCGAGCCAGGGTACCGCGCTCGGCGCAGCACGGGGAGCTGCCGGACAACGGGGACGACTTCCCCACTGCGTGGGCCCGAACCGCCCCGGCCGGGGCGGTTCGCACTGCGCTGCAGCAGGGCGTGCTCAAGCCGGTGACCTGGAGCCAGGTTCGGCCGGTGGTGCATGGCCAGGAATACCTGGACAGCATCCGCGGGCCAGCGATCTTCGTCGCCAACCACTCCAGCCACCTGGACACTCCGTTGATCCTGGGTTCGCTGCCACTGCGGATCACCAAGAAGCTCGCGGTCGGAGCGGCCGCTGACTACTTCTTTGATCTGCGCGCCCTCGCTGCAGTCACCACCTTGGTGTTCAACGCCTTCCCGGTGGAGCGGCGAGGATCGCGACGGGGCCGCAGCTTGGCTGCCGATCTGGTCGACGACGGCTGGAGTCTGCTGCTGTACCCGGAGGGCAGCCGCACAGTGGACGGCTGGCTCACCGGGTTCAAGCTGGGTGCCGCTCAACTGTGTGCGATGAAGGGGATACCCGCGGTTCCGATCGCGCTGCGCGGCACCTTCGCCGCGATGCCCCGCGG
>JBGSWT010000776.1:0-5085 GCA_041751815.1 Pseudonocardiaceae bacterium | reverse complement strand
CCCGGATCGGCCGGCCCTCGCGCAGCGCTCGGCGGAGCAACTGCTCGCGACGGGCGTGCGGGTCCTTCGGGTACGGTTCCGGCCGATCGGGCCCGGCCCAGGCCCGTAGGTTGCCGTAACGGTCCTCAACGGCGACGGGATGGCCGGTCAGCTTGTGCACGGCTCGGGCGATGCCCTCCTGGCCCTCGCCACCGACCGCAACTCGGGTCAACTGGTCGTGGATAGCCGTCGAGCGTTGCAGCGCCCGCACCGTCTGGGCCAACGCGGTATTCGCCGCAGACAGCTGCGCCGCGGTGGCCCGCTCCTTAGCGTGCAGTCGCGCGTTGACCAGAGCGACACCTGTCTGCTGGGCAAGGACCCGGAGCAGGAACTGCTCGGAGCCCGAGGGCTGCTGCAGTGCCGCCACCACCAGATGGCCGATGGGGCCCTCGAGCCCGCGCAGCGGGAAGGCCCATGCCCACTGCTCATCCGGGACGGTCAGCAAGCCGCCGCCACCACCCAGCAGGCCGAGTTGAGCCTCGACGGTGGCACGCACGTCGGACTTGTTGTACGGCGGTGCGGTCGCCTGCCAACCGCTGTCAAGCAGGTGAACCCCGCCCAGGTGGCAGCATCCCAGCGACGGTATCGACGTGGTTGCCAGGTGCAGGATCTGCCGAACGTCCCCGCTCTCAGTCATCAGCATGGACAGCACGAGCAGCCCCTGCAGGCTGGATAGCTGGTCGCGCAGCAGCGGATCGACTCTGGTGGCGCCGTCAGCGATGGGCACATCGGTCCTGGGGAGGTGGTTGCCCGCGACACCCACCGGCCAGGCAGCGGTGTTCATCGTCGCGCTGCGTTCACGGCCCTCGATCGAACCGCGAGGAACTCGTCGGGCTCAAGGTAATACGGGTTGTCCAGCACCATGCTGCCCAGCAGCACCCGGGGGTGGGTCTTGAGCACGTCGATGATGATTTCACCGCTGAACCGCTCCAGGTCGTAAAGGCAGAGGATGACCTGGGGATAACGGGGCAGAAACCGGTTGAGCTCGGACTCGTAACCGACCAGTTCCTCGACACCCGGGACCTGCCGCAGTGCCCATGTCATTTCGCCCACCGAACGGGCAAAGCGGAATCTGCCGGTCACCGCCGGGCCGATGAAGTTCTCCCAGAACGCCAGCATCTCCTCGGTGCAGAACCGGCCAGAGCGTAGGTAGGCATCGGTGGACGCGCGCAGTTCCAGCTGGCTGTCGCTGATCCAGCGGTCGACCTCCATCTCGCTGCCTAGCGCGGCCAGCACCTCTCGTGGATCAACCGCGTCCACCACGCAGATGCATTTGTCCCCGGTCCGCAGGCCGGCCTGAAGGTAGGGGATCAGAATCTCGTCCCGCTCGCCAGAGCCCCGGTAAAAGGCACAGATGTGGTCTCCCACGGTCAACTGCAGGCCGGGAATGCCGAGTTCCAGGGTGTGAATCACGCCCTACTCCTCGTCGCGCAGCGCCGCGCTGGCACATCTGGTGTGAGTCCCATCACCGTACGCGCCAGTCGACCGCCGCGGCTAGCGTCCATCTGTCGGGATGAGTGCCGCGATGCCCGCTGGGTCATCAGTTACCTCCCGTATCGGGCCCAGTGGGTGGCGAACAGCTCCTCCTCTTCTGCCGGCCGAGCCCGCACCGGGCGCGACACCCAGGTGATGTTGACGAAGTGGCGGGCGTTGACGTTCTCAGTAGTGATGTTGCCGCCCCAGGTGCCGCAGCTGAGGCTCAGCGTGAACGGCAGGCCGTTGCGCGGGCTGCCGGCTCCTTCGTTGAGGTTCTGGTTGACCAGCACCCTGGCGGTACGGGTGCCCAGTGCCAACGCATCGACGTGTTCGTCGCTGCTGGTATGGATCCCGCAGGTGTGCCCGGCTCCCTGGTAGTCGGTGATCGCATTGACCAGCTCGACGGCCCCCTCGATCCCGCCCGAATAGCGGTACAGGGCGAGCACAACCGACAATTTTTCGCCGGAGAATGGGTGCTCGGGCCCGACCTGTGGCCCGACCCCATCGTGGCCGACGATGAGGAAGGTACGGTCCGCCGCGATGGTGAACCCCGCCAGCTCCGCGATATGTGGGGCCGGCTTGGCGATGACCTCAAGCGCCGGGATGCTGCCGCCGCCGGGCCACATCAACCGCTGTAACGCGGCACGCTCGGCATCGGAGCACAGGTGGCCACCCGCCGCCACCAACCGGTCGAGGAGCGCGTCGTGGATGCTCGCTTCGGCGAGCACCGCGTTGTCCGCCAGGCAGCTCGTGGCGTAGTCGAAGGTCTTCGCCGTGGCGATCGCCTGTGCCGCGTCATCGAGGTCGGCGGTCTCGTCGACCACATGGATGGCGTTGCCGACCCCGACGCCGTAGGCGGGGGTCCCAGAGCTGTACGCGGCATGCACCATCGCGTGCCCCCCTGTGGCCACAATGAGGTCGGCCTGGCTCATCAGCTCCTGGGTCCTGGCGATCGACGGTGCGGAGATCACCTGAACCAGATCGGCCGGTGCCCCGACCTGCTCGCAGGCCTCCCGCATGAAGCCGACAACAGCCTGGCTGGTGCGCTTGGTCCGGGGATGCGGGGCGATGATGATCGCGTTGCGGCCCTTGAGCGCGAACAGTGTCTTGACCGGTGGGGTGGCATCCGGCCCGGTCGTCGGGATCAGCGCCGCGACGACGCCGACCGGCTTAGCAATCATCACCAAGCCACGCTCGGGGTCTTCAGAGACGACTCCGACGGTTCTTACCGAGCGCATGTCGCGCAGTACTCCCAGCACTCTTTTGTTGATCTTGATGACTTTGTCGGGGTAGTTCCCGAATCCACCCTCGTCGACGGCGAGCTGGGCGAGCGCCTCCGCCCGGTCCTTGCGAGCGACCGCCCACGCGACCGCGGTCACCAGCTCGTCGACCTGCTCCTGGCTGTAGTCGGCGATTGCAGCCTGCGCGATACGCGCTCGCGTCACCATTGACGACACGTCGTCGCTCATGACCCCCACGATCTCGCGTGGGCCGGGCGAAGGATTCGGCACCGCCGGACGAACCCGAAGGGTTCCCCTGTCCGGCCAGGACGTCACCCGCCACCTTCGCCGAGCATAAGGTCAAGACGCCTTGACCAGCGCGACAAGGATGGTGGGCTGTGGATATTCGGGACAAGCAGTTCAACCTCGCCGAGTGGAACACCATCATCGAGGAAAGCTTGGCCAACCCTGATTCCGAGCCATTGTTCAACCTGGACGGCGACGGCGACGGCGCCGTTGACGGGACTGTGTACGACGCCATCTTCGTGGGTGGCGGCGCGGGCGGCCGGTTCGGTGCCGCATACATGAAAGCCATGGGCGGGCGCCCGCTGATCATTGATGCCTGGCCGTTCCTCGGTGGGTCATGCCCGCACCAGGCCTGTGTGCCGCATCACCTGTTCTCCGATGCTGCCGCCGAACTCGACTTGATGCGCTGGTTCTCCGGCGAATTGTTCTTTCCGAAGTTCGACGCGTCACGGGCCGGCATCCTGCAGATGGTGAAGCTTTTCGTGGCTGGCCGTGGCACCGCGCACGCGTTCATGAATTGGCAGACCAAGGAGCAACTGGAGGTGGAGTACGTCCTCAACGCGCGGGCCACCATCGTGGACCGCAACACCGTGACCGCAGGCGGGAAGACTTTCCGCGGCCATAACCTGGTGCTCGGGATGGGCGCCCGACCGATATACCCGGACATCCCTGGCCTCGACCTGCGCGGCGTCTACGACTTCGTCAGCCTCGTCGAGGAGCTGGACTACGAGCCGACCCGCTGCGTCATCATCGGCGGCAGCAAGGTCGCCATGGAGTACGGGGCGTTCTTCCACGCGACGGGGTGTGACACGACGATCGTGACCCGTTCGCCGCTGATGCGCACGCGCAGCCTGCACCACGTCGACGAGGATCTGCGGCACTACGTCGTCGAGGGCATGCGCAAGCGCGGCATGGACCTCTTTGAGGGCGCGGTGCCGATCTCGGTGAACGGCAATGGTTCAACGCCCACCGATTCAGTACAGAGCGTGACAGTGCGGCTGGCCAGCGGGGAGGTGATCGACATCGAGACTGACTTCGTCTTCATGGCCACCGGGGAACGCCCGAACTCTGCGCACGCGCAGGAAGTGCTCGGTATCGAGGTCGGCCCCACCGGGCGGGTGATCGCCGACAAGACAATGCGGACCACCGTGCCGAACGTGTACGCGATCGGGGACATGATTGACGGACCGATGGAGATGTTCAAGGCCCGTAAGTGCGGTGTGACGGCGGCCCGCAACATCATGGGGGAACACCTCGAGTTCGACTTCACCGAATACCCGGACTTCCTGCACACCACCTATGAGGTCACCTGGGTCGGACTCACCGAGCAAGAGGCTCGCGCGGAGTGCGACGAGGTCATCATCATCCAGATGCCGCCCTACGTCGAAGGCCTCGACAGTGAAAACCTGCCGCTGCCGTGCTCGGATCGGTCCATGCTCTACGCCTTCAGCAGACCTGAGCTCAGTGGCTTCCAGAAGCTGGTCGTCGATGGCACTTCGCGCAAGGTGCTCGGCGCGCACCACGTCGGTTACGGCGCCAAGGACGCCTTCCAATACCTGGACTATCTGATCCACCGGCCTGAAGGCCTGACGATCGATGAGCTCGGCTGGATGAACGAGCTCTTCCTCAACCCGGAGCATTTCATCCAGCTGTCCCGGCTGCGCGCCGGGCGCAAGAAGCTCGTCGACCTGTAGTCCGTCGGCCGCGCCTCATATCTGCGGACTCAGGTTCGCCAGCAGGGCTCGAGTTCGCCCGACACCTGTGTTGTCCACGGGGAACGCAGCCGGCCACAGTTCTGTGACGCCCAGGTCGGCGTAGCGGCGGAGCTGTTTCTCCACCTCGGACTCCGTTCCGACCACAGCCAGGGCGCCAACCGTGGTCACGCCCTCGCGCTCGAACAACCGACGGTAGTTGTCCAAACCTCCGTATCGGGCGAAGACATCGTCAGCCACGGTGCGCGCCAGCTCCGCGTCGTCGCAGACCGCTACCGGCAGGGCCGCGACGATCCGCGGCCGCGACCTGCCGGCTGCTTCCGCCGCCGCAT
>JBGSWT010000775.1:0-2044 GCA_041751815.1 Pseudonocardiaceae bacterium | reverse complement strand
GTGACCTCGTACGAGGCGCGCCCGGACCACGCCGAGCATGCCGCGCGCAACGTCGAACGGTTCTTCGGGGCTGTGCCGCCGAACTGGCAGCTGCGAGTGGCCGATCTGATCATCCATCCCGCCGATCAGCCGATGGACCGTGCGGTGCTGGACATGGCCTGTCCGTGGGAAGTGCTGCCCACGGTCTCGGCCGCGCTGGTTGCTGGTGGGGTGCTCACCGTCTACGTGGCCGCCACCACGCAGCTGTCCCGAACCACCGAGGCGCTGCGGGAGGCCGGCTGCTACACCGAACCGCAGGCGTGGGAGACCCTGCTGCGACCCTGGCACGTGGTCGGGCTGGCGGTACGTCCTGAGCACCGGATGGTCGGTCACACCGCGTTTCTGCTCACCGCCCGCAGGCTGGCCGAGGGCGTCGTGCCACCGACCCAGCAGCGCAGGCCCAGCCGGTCGAACCGACGCCTGTAACCGGTCGTGGACCGCACCCAGACCGCAGCGCCGCAGGACGCGACATTGTTAACTTCGTGATCTGACGGATCGTCGCAACGCGGTTTCCTCACAGTCTGGCGCGCGGTCCCGTACCGTTAGCGGTCTGAGAACCTTGCGGGAGGAGGTGCCTCGTGGCGCACGATCATCCCAGTGACCGGGCCGCCGGGGGTCGAGACCGCATCGACCCCACTTTGGCCGCCCAGATCAGGGTCCTCGAGGACGAGGTGACGCTGCTGCGTCGCCGCCTCACCGAGTCCCCTCGGCACGTCCGGTTGCTTGAGGAGCGGCTCGCGGAGACGTCCGCCTCGTTAGCGCAGCTCACCGAGCGGAACACCAAGCTGGTCGAGACACTGCGAGATGCCCGCGGCCAGCTCCTCGCCCTGCGCGAGGAGGTCGACCGGTTGGCGCAGCCGCCCAGCGGCTACGGCGTGTTCCTCGGCGACTTCGACGACGTCACCATGGACGTGTTCACCTCCGGCCGCCGGATGCGGGTAGCGGTATCGCCCGCGGTCGACATCCCGGAGCTGCGCCGCGGGCAGAGCGTGCGACTCAATGAGGCGCTGACCGTCGTGGAGGCCGGCACGTTCGAGTTGACCGGCGAGGTCTGCGCACTGCGCGAGGTGCTCGACGGCGACCAGCGGGCGTTGGTCATCGGGCACGCCGACGAAGAACGCGTGGTGTGGCTGGCCGCGCCGTTGATCCCCGGGCCGGGCAACCCCGACGCCGTCCCGCTCAAGCCGGGTGACTCCCTGCTGGTGGACACCAAAGCCGCCTACGCTTACGAGCGAGTGCCCAAGGCCGAGGTCGAGGACCTCGTCCTGGAGGAGGTCCCGGACGTCGGGTATGAGGACATCGGTGGCCTGGCCAACCAGATCGAGCAGATCCGCGACGCTGTCGAGCTGCCGTTCCTGCACGCCGACCTGTTTCGCGAATACGAGCTGCGCCCGCCCAAGGGTGTGCTGCTCTACGGTCCTCCCGGCTGCGGTAAGACCCTGATCGCCAAGGCGGTAGCCAACTCGCTGGCCAAGAAGGTGGCCCAGGTCCGCGGCGATACCGACGCCAAGAGTTACTTCCTCAACATCAAGGGCCCTGAGCTGCTCAACAAGTTCGTCGGGGAGACCGAGCGGCACATCCGGCTGATCTTCCAGCGGGCCCGGGAGAAGGCCTCCGAGGGCACCCCGGTCATCGTGTTCTTCGACGAGATGGACTCGATCTTCCGCACCCGCGGATCGGGGGTGTCCTCCGACGTCGAGACGACGATCGTGCCGCAGTTGCTCAGCGAGATCGATGGCGTGGAGGGATTGGAGAACGTCATCGTCATCGGTGCCTCCAACCGCGAGGACATGATCGATCCGGCGATCCTGCGTCCTGGACGCCTCGACGTGAAGATCAAGATCGAGCGCCCGGACGCCGAGGCAGCCAAGGACGTCTTCTCCAAGTACCTCAAGACGACGCTACCGCTGCACGCCGACGACCTCGCGGAATTCGGCAACGACTACCAGGCCTGCATCCAAGCGATGATCCAGGGCACCGTCGAACGAATGTACGCCGAGAGCGA
>JBGSWT010000774.1:0-8122 GCA_041751815.1 Pseudonocardiaceae bacterium | reverse complement strand
GAACGCGTCACCGGCGGCGGTGCCGTCGACCACGCTCACCGGCGGGGGAGCCGCCGTTGCGACCTCGATGCCGTCGCGGAACAGCACCGCACCACGAGCTCCGTAGGTGACTGCGACGGCTCGAGCAGTGTGCAGACCAGGCAGCGCGGCGTGCTCAGCACTATTGACCACGATCAGATCGGCGCGCCGGAGCACCTCGGGTGGCACCGGCCGGGCTGGAGCTGCGTTGAGGACGAACAATCCGGTGGCGTATCGGGCGGCGGCGGTGACGGCGAGCTCCGGAACCTCCAGCACGGTGAGCACCGCGTCGGCGCCGGTCACATCCGCTTCTTCCACGCGCAGTGCACCGTTTGCGCCGGGTATCACGATGATGGTGGTCTCACCGGTGGTGTCGACGGCGATCAGCGCCAGTCCGGTGGGCTCGGTAACGCGCTGCAGCCTGTCCAGCTGGACTCCCTCGCGGCCCAGCAGCTCCAAGGCGATGTCGGCCTCGTGGTCGGTGCCCACCGCGGCGACCAACCGGACTGGTAGTCCCAGCCTGCGAGCGGCCAGCGCCTGATTGGCGCCTTTGCCCCCGGGGATACGGGTCAGGCCAGTGGCGGTGAGGGTCTCGCCAGGGTCCGGGAGCCGCGGTAGAGCCGCCACCAGGTCGAGGTTCACGCTGCCGACCACCGTCACGCTCACGGGCGCCATCCCACCACGCGGGTCTACCTCGGGCGTCGGTGGACGTACTGGTCCGCGATGCCGGCGATGTCGGCCGGGGTCCCTGCCATCAGGGTGGCGGCGTGCGCGCTGATGAGCTCGATGGGCCAGTTCCACCAGGCCGCCTGCTGGAGCCGCTCGACGTCTGCGTCGCAGTAGCGTCGTTTGATCAGCACAGCGGGATTGCCGCCGACGACGGTGTAGGGGGCGACGTCGCGGGTGACCAGGGACGCGGTGGCGATGATGGCGCCATTGCCGATCGTGACTCCGGGCATCACGGTCACGTCGCGGCCGAACCAGACGTCATTGCCCACAACGGTGCCGCCCTTGCTGGTGGCGTGGGTCTGAAAGGTCTCCAGCGTCTCGTCCTGCCAGCGCCCGGGGAAGATCGTGAACGGAAACGTGGACGGGCCACTGCTCAGGTGGTTGGCGCCGGCCATGATGAACCGCACTCCCGCCGCGATCGCGCAGAACTTGCCGATCAGGAGCAGCTCAGGGCCGTAGCCATAGCGCACGCGCTCGTCCTCGAAGCTTCCGGTGTCCTCGGAGGCGTCGTAGTAGGTGTACTCGCCGACCCTGACCTTCTCGGAGGTGATGGTGGGGCGCAGGAATACACAGAACTGTTCGTGGGCAGGCAACGGGTAGGGGTGGGTCGGATCGGGTACGGTCACGTTTCTCCTCGGCGCGGTGCACGAGACGTCAACATGGCGTGCATGAGATGCGGACACGCCGGGCGCGGGGGACACGCCGCGTCCGGGGCGCGGGCGCGTCAGGTCCGGAAGAATCGGAGCGCCTCCTTGAGGCGCTGCACCGTCTCCGGCGCGAGGGCCAGTTCGATGGAGACATGCTGGTTGGCGCCGAACACCCGGCCGTCGATCGCCAGCGTCGTCGTCTCCCGGCCGTCGGCGAGGTCGGGGCTGAACACCCGGCTGTTGCTCATCCGGACGTCGGCGTCGACGAGGAGGCCGTAACCGGCCAACTCGTCGCCCATCAGGATGCAGCCCTCTGACATGTCGGAGCCGACCCCCTTCAACCGTCGTCCTGGCACCCACAGCCAGGGTTCACCCTGCTCGATCCGCTGCATGTGGGCGGCGCACACCGGTGCCGGTTGTGGTTCGTCGCCGTCTGTGGTGGTACCGCTGAGACTTACTTCGTCCTTCGGATCGCTCCGGTGACCGGAGCAGTGGATCACCACGCACGACGGCGGCGGCATGGTCGACATCCTTCCGGCGGAGCGGTTGCGGCATCTCATCGTCTCACGGGGTTGGCTTTCCGGCCCCGAAGATCAATGGCGGGCCGGGACGCCGGTATTTCGCTGGCTGGAGTGAACGCTCTGTTCTGTAGCACCGGAATCGACGATTTCGGCAACGAGGCCGGCTAGGTAGCGGATCGCGGTGATGCTCGGCAGGAAGCAGTAGGCGCCGCCGCGGGTGGTGACGAACCGGGGAAGTCCAGGCAGGATCACCGGCGCCTCCGGGCCCGGTATCGAGAAGCTTCCGGCCCCGCCGGCCTGGGCGCCGATCACGGGGTCCTTGGTGCGTCCCAGCCCGGCGGTGAATATGCCGTCATTGGCCCATTCAGCCATGAGGAACTCGAACTGATCACGCAGGCTGACCCCGATGAATAAGCCGAGCAGCCCGCGGTCCTGCCCGTCCCGTGGGTGTGCCGGGTCATAGGGTGGACCGTAGGTGATCCCGCGCCGAACGATGCGGTGCAGATGACTGCCGTTGCCGGCGACGCGCTGCCCGCGTGGATACATCCGGCGGATATGCGATCCGACTGGGCACCGGTGACCTTGCTCGTCATCCTCGTAGTCGAAATCGTTCAGCGCGTCGGCCGGAATCGGCGGGTTGGGCATGTCACTGTCCGGCGACAGAACCAGTGGCGTGCCATTGGGCCAGCGTCCACACAGCTTCGCCTCGATGAGCTCCTTTGACATCCCGTTCACCGACGCCTGCTGATCGACGAATTCCGCAAACGCGTCGACATCCTGTTCGAGCACCCGGAAGGCGGCGAAGCTGCCATTGATACCGAGTTCCGGCGGCGCCGGCACCGGATAACTGAATCCGACATGCTGACTAGGGTATCCGAGCAGGAACGCACCGACCGGTGCCCGTGGTAGATGATCCGGCAGCCCGGAGAGCGGGACGTCGGCGATGACCGGCTGTGACAGGCCGTCGCGATAACCGAAATGCGTGACGGTTCCGGGCAGCCACGTGCCGTCGTGGCGGCCCCGCTCGACGCAGCCGGCTGACCAGGCCTGCTCCAGTTGTTTGGTGGCGACGTCGAGGGCATCGGATGACTGGGCGAAGAGCATCACCAACAAGTGCAGCGCGGGGTCAGCCAGCCACGGCAGCCACATCTGCGGGCTGCTGGTACCGGCATCACCGACCCTGGCGGCGCGCTGCGCCGCGCCTTGTGCGTATTCCGCGGGAAAGCTGTCCAGGGAAACTGGCGGCACCCCCAGTGCCGCCAGGCCCGAGAACGTGATTCCCAGGTTGACACAGCATTGCGGTTTGGCTGCCCAAGGCTGCGCGGTGGTGATGGACAGAGTAGCGGGGTAGCTGGTGGTGAGCGCGCCGAGGAAGGCGCGCGCAGCCTGCGGTTCGCGCACGGTAAGGCCCAGATAACGGGCCGTTGGCATCGTGTAGCCGCGCAGGATCAGGCCCTGTACATCTGCCAGGTCGACCACTGGCATTGCAACATCTACTCCCTTCACGTGATCAGCGCGAAGCGTTGGCTGAGTTGAGGATGTCGAGTACTGTCCGATCAGGGTACGCGCTGTAGAACGTGCCCACACAGCGACAGTCGTGGGCACGGATGTAGTCCAAGAACTCCTGACGATAAGTCTGCACCGGCAGCGGCGGGCCGCCTTCCACGTGTGCCATAAGCATGTTGAAGACGTCGCCGATTTCGTTGATGAACTCGTTGATGTAAACCTCGAAGTCGCCGTCGTAGGAGGTGATCACCGCGAGTTGGTCATTGTCCAAGAACGCGAACCTGGCGAAGTGTACGGTAGCGATCTTATTCAGCGCTACGGTGACCGGGTTCTGGTCCGGTGGCAAAGACTGCAGGTCCTCGACAGTCTTTTGAAGGACTGCGTAGTCTTCCGGAGACTTCGCCTTCATCACCACCGTAAGCGGATTCTGGACGGGCGGCGGCTGTTCGGTCACGGCATCTCCCTTCGGTTGACGGCAGCGCCCTTGAGAAGAGTGGGTCGGGTGTCTGTTAATTTGTCACACATCGGTGTGCGTCTCGGTATGCGCCGCAGCATGATCGGGCCAGCACCACCTCACGTCATCCTGTACGCTGTACATCCACGATACGTTGTCCTTGCCGCGTACAGTGTGGAGGGCGGTGGAGATGCCGCCATCGCCCAATCGGGTACCGCGGACGTCCGGTGCATAGCTGCGAGGAGTAGCGGCGAGCGAGAAGGGATCATCGTTGAAGGACCAGTCGAGTACTTCTCGTGTCCGCCCCGGCCAACCGACCTGGGTCGATGTCGACCCAAGTAAGGACTACACGCGGCCACTACCGCTGTCTCGTCCCCGGATCGTGCGAACCGCCCTGCAACTTGTCGACGACAAGGGCCTTGCTGCCTTGACCATGCGAGCGCTTGCCACCGAACTCGAAGTCTCGCCAATGGCCCTGTACAACCATGTACGGGACAAGGACGAGCTGGTCGACCTGATGCTCGGCGAGGTGGATTGTTCGGCCACCGAAGGTGACTGGGTGACCCAGCTACGAGCGCTGGTGCATGGTTACCACCAGGCGTTGGCCGCGCACCACCAGCTCGCCCAGGTCTACAGCGCCCGGGTCAGGATCGGTCCGCACGGCCTGCTGGTCATCGAGCGGACAATCGGGCTTCTCCTTCAGGGCGGATTTTCGCCGGCCGACGCTGCCGACGCTTTCTTTGCGCTGTACACCTACACCGCCGGCTTTCACCAGATGGGCCACATCGCCCCACTCCGCGATGCAACATCAGAAGACGCGATCGGGTACTACTCAGCGCTTCCACCCGAGCAGATCCCCTCCATTCAGACCGTGAGTCCGCACCTCAGTGGCGTGCACCGGCCCGGAAGATTCGACTACGGCCTCGACATCATCCTCGCCGGTTTGCAGGCGAAGGTCACCCGCTGAACGGCCTCGCGGTGCGCTCGGGGGCTACCCGCCGGTAACATTGCAGAATGGGTGGTGAGGTCCAGAGCTGCGGGAGGTCGAAGGGCACCATGAACATCGTCGTCCTGATCAAGCAGGTGCCGGACACCTGGTCCGAACGCAAGCTGACCGACTCCGATCACACCCTTGATCGCAGCTCGGCGGACGTCGTCCTCGACGAGATCAACGAGCGCACCGTCGAGGAAGCACTCAAAATCAAGGAAGCGGGCGAGGGCGAGGTCACCGTCGTCACCATGGGTCCCCAGCGGGCCACCGACGCCATCCGCAAGGCGCTGTCGATGGGCGCGGACAAGGCGGTGCACTTATCGGACGAGGGGCTACACGGGTCTTGCGCCGTTCACACCGCCAGGGCGCTGGCCAAGGTCATCGGCAGCCTCGGAGACGTCGACCTGGTACTGGCCGGCAACGAGGCCACCGACGGCACCATCGGTGCTGTCCCCGCGATGGTCGCCGATGTACTCGGCATCCCGGAGCTGACCCACGCCCGCAAGGTCACCGTTGAGGGACGCACCGTGACCGTCGAGCGGGAAACCGACGACGCGATCACGGTCCTGCAGGCCGAGCTGCCTGCCGTGGTCAGCGTGCACGAAAAGATCAACGAGCCACGCTACCCGTCGTTCAAGGGCATCATGGCCGCGAAGAAGAAGCCGGTCAGCACGCTGTCCCTGGCGGATGCGGGCATCGAACCCAGTCAGGTGGGGCTGGCTAACGCGACGTCCATGGTGGCCGAGTCCAGGCCGCGCCCGTCGCGTGACGCTGGGCAGGTCGTCACCGACGAGGGTGATGGGGCGGCCAAGCTTGCCGAGTATCTCATCGGCCAGAAGCTGATCTGACCTTCGAAGGGGAGAACTCCAGTCATGGCAGAGGTCCTGGTACTCGTCGAGCACTCAGCGGGCGAGATCAAGAAGGTCACCGACGAACTGCTCACCGCAGCGGCGAGGTTGGGTGAGCCGTCCGCCGTCGTGGTCGGCACGCCTGGCACCGCGAGCAAGCTCAAGAGCAGGTTGGCGGCCTACGGTGCAGCCAAGGTCTACGTCGCGGAATCCGACCAGGTGGATGACTACCTCAGCGCTCCTGCCGTCGGCGTGCTGACTGCGCTCGTGGAGTCGGCCCAGCCGGGTGCCGTCCTCATCGCCTCCTCGCCGGACGGCAAGGAGATCGCGGGCAAACTCGCAGTGCGTACCGGATCGGGCCTACTCTCCGACGCCGTCGACCTGGCCGACGACGGCACCGCCACGCATTCGGTGTTCGGCGGCTCCTACCTCGCCAAGTCCAAGGCCACCACCCCGGTTGCGGTGATCACGGTCCGGGCCGGCTCGATCGACGCGGTCGAGGTTCAGGGCGCGGCTGCCGAACAGGCTGTCGAGGTGCCTGCGGTGAACGCGGGAACGGCAGCGAAGATCATCGAGCGGAGGCCCATCGAGGGCGGCGATCGCCCGGAGCTCGCCGAGGCCAGTGTGATCGTCTCCGGTGGCCGGGGCGTCGGCTCGGCGGACAACTTCCAGGTAGTCGAGAAGCTCGCCGATTCACTCGGTGCAGCGGTCGGCGCGTCCCGGGCGGCGGTCGACTCCGGCTACTACCCGCATCAGTTCCAGGTCGGGCAGACCGGTAAGACGGTTTCTCCGCAGCTGTACGTTGCGCTGGGCATCTCCGGCGCCATCCAGCACCGCGCGGGCATGCAGACGTCCAGAACCATCGTCGCGGTCAACAAGGACCCCGAGGCACCGATCTTCGAGATCGCCGACTTCGGTGTGGTGGGTGATCTGTTCACCATCGCCCCGCAACTCACCGAAGCAGTCACCAAGCGCAAGACCTAACCCCCGCGTGTCCGGCTCTCCTGCCCGGTGTGTCGTGCCCTCCTGCCCGGTGTGTCGTGCCGACCAGCTCGCGAGCGATGGCCGAGCCAGCCGCGACGCACGAATTGGCCTGAAGCGCCAGGCGAGACGTGGGGAATTCGCTGGGGCGGCCACACAGCTGGCGAGCGCGAGCACACCGGTGACAGCGGCCAGTAGCGGCTGCACCCTCGCTCCCATGGCCGGCACCCTGCCACCCTCGGTGCCATGGTGGGAACCACGGGCGGCGCTCCCGCGGGCGCCGTTTACGCTGATGTCTCGATGACCTACCTCGATCACGCGGCCACGACGCCAATGCTGCCGGAGGCGGTGGCAGCGATGAGCCAGGCGTTGTCCACCCTGGGCAACGCCTCGTCGTTGCATGGCTCCGGCCGCCGAGCTCGTCGCACCGTCGAGGAAAGCCGGGAGAGCATCGCTGATGCGCTCGGTGCCCGCCCCTCGGAAGTGGTGTTCACCGGGGGCGGCACGGAAGGTGACAACCTCGCCGTCAAGGGGCTGTTCTGGCAGCGGCGTGCCGCTGACCCGCGTCGCAACCGGGTGCTCGCTTCCGCTGTCGAGCATCACGCTGTGCTCGACGCGGTGTCCTGGTTGGCCGAGCATGAGGGCGCCGAAGTGGTGTGGCTGCCGGTGGATGCCGACGGCCGGGTGCATCCTGAGACGCTGCGCGCCGCGCTGGCCCGTGACCCGAGCTCCGTCGCGCTGGTGAGCGTGATGTGGGCGAACAATGAAGTGGGCACCGTGGTAGCGGTGCACGACTTGGCCGAGGTTGCCGCCGAGTACGCAGTACCGCTGCACACCGACGCGGTCCAGGCGGTGGGGCAGCTGCCGGTGCACTTCGGCAGATCCGGTACCGCGGCGATGACCCTGACCGGGCACAAGCTCGGTGGGCCCTACGGAGTCGGAGTGCTGCTGCTGGGCCGCGAGGTCACGGCCACCCCGCTGCTGCACGGTGGTGGACAGGAGCGAGATGTGCGCTCGGGCACGTTGGACGTCCCGGCGATCGTCGGGCTGGCCACCGCGATCCGGTACGCGGTGACGGCACAGCCGCGCAGCGCGATCCGGCTCGCCACGCTGCGTGACGAACTGGTGGATGGCATCGTCGCCACGGTGCCGGATGCGGTGCTCAACGGGGATTCGGGCAACGGTCTGATCGACGGCAGTCCTTCGCGGTTGCCGGGAAACGCCCATCTCACCTTCCCGGGCTGTGAAGGTGACTCGCTGTTGATGTTGCTCGACGCTCGGAGCGTCGAATGCTCGACGGGAGCCGCCTGCACCGCAGGCGTGGCACAGCCCTCGCACGTGCTACTGGCGATGGGCGCGTCGCCGGCTGCCGCCCGCGGCTCGCTGCGCTTCTCGCTAGGGCACACCTCCACGGCGCAGGACGTTGC
>JBGSWT010000773.1:0-5741 GCA_041751815.1 Pseudonocardiaceae bacterium | reverse complement strand
CCACCACCCCTGTCGGCGCCGATCCCGCTCGAGCTCGTGGAGGACTTTGGCAGCGGCCAGTTGGACCCCGAGCGGTGGGGGCAGGTGAGCCGCCCGGACGTCGTCTCGGTGGTCGACGGTCGCCTCGCCTTTCGCGTCACGTCGGATGTGACTCGCGGCACGGATCTCGACGTCCGGGTGCGGCCGCGGTTGCCTGACTGGCAGGTCACAGAGATCTCGGCGGTCGCCACGGTCGAGCAGGGCACCGGCTCGCCGGGCGGGGTCGCCATCGTTGTCCGTCAGGAGAGCGGGCGGGAGAGCCGACTGTCGTTGGGCCCAAGCCACGCCGGATCAAGCGCGGAACCCTGGATCTGCCGATCACTGCCCTGTGGGACCCAGTACGACGACTTCGAGCACCCGGGACAGGAGCCATTCGCCGATAGTGCCCCAACTCCGGTGCGGATCACGCACACGGGTGAGAACCTCGAGCTCGTTGCCGGGTCCGCCAAGTTTCCCGTGCCATCCGATCCCAGCCCGATCGTCGACGTCCTGCTCATCCTCTACGCCGGACCCGACGAGCGGTGGACAGTCACTCTCGACGACCTCCGGTTTGCGGCGAACCGCTAGTCATGTTATCCGCCAGTCGTGTACCACCGTGTGCAGGACGGTGATCGCGTCCCCGATCACCCGCTCGGTGACCGGCAGCCCACCGGGCACGATTAGAGACGAGCGGCGCCGGCGGATCGCGGCGCACGATTCTGGATCCCAGAAGCCACCGATGTAGATCTCATCGCGCCACTCCAGGCTCTCCCGCACACCCCTCAACGTCCCGTCCTCCCCGGGCGCGATCCGGTGGAAGCCGAAGCCCTGCCGTTTGGCGTCGTCCAGCAAACGCTTGGCCGCCGCCACATCTGGACTATCAGTGCCCACCCTCGTCTCCCTTGATGAGCACCCGCACCAGATGCGGCCGCATGCTGACCGGCGTGGCCTCGCCATCGAAATGCACCTGCAACCGGCTGCCCCGACCCCGGCTGATCACCACACCCCTCTTATGCAGCCGCGAGCGCAACGCACCACGGGCCCGGTCGACCTCGACCTGCTGCACCCGGCAACCCTCAGAGATGGGTGTACCGTCCACATCCCGCCACCGGTCATACACCGGCCGCGCCCGCACACTCACCGCTCACCTCCGTGGCTCAAGCCCACGGCGAGGCAGCTCACGCACACCACGCCCGCGGTGCGCAGGGTCAGACCGACCCTCACTCAGAGCCACAGCGACGGCAGCCGGGGCCAGCAGATGCCACTGCCCCTCCACCGGGCAGCGCGCCCACCGGGGCTGGTATGCGAGCTGGTGTCGGCTGCTAGGCGAAACCGCTCCTTCGGCGCTGAGCTGGTCGGACTCGCCGGAGCATCCTGGATCCGGCTGGCCGCCGGGAGTTGACTCGGGGGCATCGCTCGACCGGCGGCCAGCCGGGGCCTGACGGGCGAAACGAGGTTCGGGCACCGCCCACCTGACCAAGATCACCCGGTGCTCACTCATCGCTCACACGCCGGGCAGCGCCCCCGGCCGGGCTCGGTTAGGCTCGCTGGCCACAGCTGCACTCCACAGACGGCTTGGTACCGACCCCCCGAACGGCGACCCTCCGACATCGCCTCACTGCTCACCCAATGCGTCACCCTCGTCAGGCCATCAGTGACAGCGATCCCCGGGGATTGCAGCGCGGGCGCCGCAATCCCCGGGGATTGCAGCGCGGGCGCCGCAACTCCCTGGTTCCGCCGCAAGGCTCGCGCCAGCACGCCCGACCAGCGGCGATGCCGTGACCTGCTCATGCGTCGCTCCTGACGTCGTGATGACGGCCGGGAACCGCATCGGGGAATCCGGTTCCCGGCCGTGACGGGGAGCCCCGGCGGGTGCTTAGGGCAGCGCGGCACCGGGGGTCCCGGCTCGCCTCGATCGTGACGAGCTGAAATGATCGTGCCGTGAGCGCGGTATTGGCGGAACGACAACCAGACGCCATCAGCACGCCACGGAGGCGCCATGCGGAGGAGGTGAACTGTCCTTGACCGACCGGCCGCCACGGACGCTGCTCGAACAGCGCATCCGCCAGCAGTGCATGACCTTCGAGGAGTTCGTGCAGCACGCCGAAGCCTTCGCCCGAGACAATCACGAACCGGGAACGCTGAGCCTGCGCCACCTTCAACGACTCGTCAGCGGCCAGCCAATCGGCGCGCTCCGGCCCGCCACCGCACGGCTACTCGAACGCCTCCTCGGCGAACCGATCACTGTCCTCCTCGCACCACCGAAAACCACAACGGAAAGCGAGCACGCAAACTCCGGCGCCGAACTGCGCCAACTTCTCGACGCCGCTCGCCGAGTGGATCACTCGACTATTACCTTGCTCCACCAGCAACTCGACGCTCTCCGCCGACTCGACCGGCAACTCGGCGCCATTATCGTTCGAGACGAGCTCAAAGCCAAAATCCGGCAAGTCGAGCGGCTGGCCGCACACAGTCTTGCCCCGGACGCTCGCGAACCACTCGCCGCGCTACTCTCCGAAATGCACACCCTCGCCGGTTGGCAAGCACTCGACCTCGGTGACATTACCGATTCCTGGCAACACTACGAACAATCCCGAGCCGCCGCCGCACAATCCGACTCCATAGTCTACGAAAGCCACGCCGCCGCCGAACAAGCATTCGTCCTCATCGACGCCGGAGCAATCCGCGACGCAGTAAACCTCCTCGACAGCGTCCGGCGCCTCGCCGACGCAACCGCACCCCGGATCCTGCGGGCATGGCTAGCCGCCGCACACGGCGAAGCCCTCGCCGCCCACGGCAAGCGGACCGCGAGCCTGCATGCCTTCGACCAAGCCGCCCAACTACTACCCGATGGTCCGACCGACGAACGGCCCTACGTCGCCCTCGACCTCGTCCACCTCGCCCGCTGGCGTGGCCACGCACTCGCCCGCTTCGGCGACCCCGACGCCACCACCGTCCTCACCGACGCACTCAACCGCCTCGATCCGTCCTTCGTTCGCGCTGAGACAGCGCTACGCGTCGACCTCGCGACCGCGCTTGCAGCTAGCGGCCACCGCGACGAAGCACGCACCCACGCCGACCATGCCTTCGACTCGCCGCGCAGGTCGGCTCAGCACGCCAACGCCGTCGCGTCAAGACACTCTTGGCGACCGTTCGCTAGCCGCGCCCTCCACATCCGTGGCGGGGACCATTGTCGCGACGGCAGTCGCTGGAAAGGGGTCAGCCGCGACGGTGGCGCGGCATCCACGAGTGACCTCGATAAGGTGCTCGTCCTTCAGCAGCGCCATAGCTCGGTGGGCCGTGCCGACCGCGACCGTATGGGCCACGGCGAGTTCCGCGACAGTAGGCAGCTGGTCACCGGGCTTGAGCCGACCGGCCCCGATGTCGTCACGCAGTGATGCGGCTATCACTTCGTATGGTCCGCGCGCCTGCTGAACGGCAATAGGTCTCGGCATGATGCTGGCCATTGTCGTAGCTGCCCGCCGATCTGCCTCATCGACCCACGCCGCGTACACCTTCAGCGTGGTCGCGCCGCCGCTGCCGTGTCCTAGCCGTCCGGCAACGGTACGGAGGTCGACGCCAGCGGCCACCAGCTCTGTTGCTGAATAATGGCGCAAAGAGTGTATGCGGGTACTACGCAGTTTGAGCTTGATCGCCATTCGGCGGTATCGCTGGCTGATCGCTCTTGGGGCGTACGGAGTGGATCCGTCGGGAGTGGGGGAGAACAGGAACGCTTCAGGATCAAAAGCACGTCCAAGAGCGTCACAGCGCTGTTTCCACAAGTCCTGGTGTGCCTTCAGCAATTCGAGCGTGTACGGGTCGAGTGCGATCTTGCGCCGTTGCCCGGTCTTGGTCTCCTTCTCCTTGATTCCAGCCTTGGTCTGTGTATTGCTGCGGTGCACCCACAGAACAGCTCGGCCGAAATCGAGATGCCGCCACCGCATCGCAGACACCTCACCTCGCCGTGGACCGGTGATCATCGTTAGCCAGAGCAGCAGGCCCCACTCTGGATCAGTCCAGGCGGCGTTGAGCAGTGCCGCCGCTTCTTCAGCGCTCGGTGGATCCGGCTCGGTGTGATTCGGTGAGGGCGCTTCGGCCATCGCGGCCTTGTTCACGCCGAGATGCTGCCAGCGGACAGCGCGTTCGAGCACACCGCGGATGATGTAGTGAATCTTGCGGGTGGTGCTGGTGCTCAGCGGTCGGCAGACATGCCCTGGGCGAGGTCGCCCGGTACATAGATCGCGGCAGCGGTGCAGTCGAGCGTAGAAGCGCTCCAGCAGCTCGGCGTCAAGCTTGCTTGCCAGCATGTTGCCGAAGGTCGGCAGGATGTAGAGACGGATCAGGTCCTGATACCGCTCGCGGGTGGTGTCCTCAAGATCCACTACCTCGAGCCACTGCGTGATGGCCTGCCGAACGGTGATGGCTGTCTTGGGGTGCCGGTCTTCGTCGACCTGACGCTGAAGCTTGGTCAGCGCGACATTGGCCGCTTTCTCACTGGCAGCGGTCTCCACCAGGTACCGGCGCTTGCCGGTCAGGGGGTCGATCCCGGCATACACCTTGGCCCGGAAGTTCCCGGACGGGAGAGTCTCAACGTGACCGCGGGGGCGGCTTCGGCGACCAGCCATGAACAGAGAGTAGCGCGACTGAATCCACGAATGATTCCACGACTCGTCCGATAGCGAGCATCGCTCGCCGTCGGGGCTGGTCAGCAGTGGTGCCCCCGGCAGGATTCGAACCTGCGCTCCCGCCTCCGGAGGGCGGTGCTCTATCCCCTGAGCTACGGGGGCATGCCTATCGTCGAACGCCGCAGAGCGTACCGCACCGATCGCCCATGCCCTGCGAGCGGCTGTGCTCAGCTCGGCGGTGGTAGCGGTTGTGCCCCTCGCTCGGTGATCAGATCGGCCATGTACTTGCTCTCCGCGCCCTGCGAGATGACGATCTTGTCGGCCAGGTTGCGGACCTGAGCCGTCTCGGCATCCTTCGCGGCGTAGGTGGCCATCGGCACCCCGCCCTGGTGGTGGCGCAGCATCAGCTGCAGGAACAGCACGTCGAACTGCGTGCCGCCGGTCGCCCGTAGGCGCTCCAGGTCGGCGGGCGACGCCATTCCCGGCATCGTCGCCACCCCGTCGGTGCCGTGCCCGCTGCCATGCGTCATCCCGGGCATCGAGGAGTTGGCCATCCAGGTCATGTACCGACCCGTGGGCAGCGGCGCGGCGTCCCACAGGCTGAGCCAGCCCTGCATCCGGCCGACCTGCTCAAGCTGACTGGTCTCGATGTCGAAAGCGAGCGATTGGATTACGGGATCGGTGCTGCGGTCCCGGGCCATGCCCGCCATCAGTACCGCCTGGCGATGGTGCACCGCCATGTCCTGAGCGAAGCCGATATCCACCGAACCGCCTTCGGACTGTGTCCCAGCCCCAACCCCGCGCTGCATCAACATGCCCAGCGCTGCTCCGAGCAGGAGAACAACGAGCACAGCACCACTGACGGCGACCAGGCGAGTCCAGCTTGCGCCGAACCGCTTCCCGCCGGCTGAAGCATCAGTGCTCTGAGGGCTCCCGCCGCCCCCAGCACCCGGGCTCGTCTCAGCGATTGTTTCCGCCACGCCGCGGGTCACCCACCAGCGGGCGGGGCTGGCGGTGCTTGCTGTCCAGCGCCCTGCT
Source organism: Pseudonocardiaceae bacterium (assembly GCA_041751815.1). GTDB lineage: Bacteria > Actinomycetota > Actinomycetes > Mycobacteriales > Pseudonocardiaceae. The sequence goes on along the minus strand of JBGSWT010000773.1, from coordinate 60 downwards.
GTCCAGCGCCCTGCTGCCCGGCGAAGTCCATCGGGATAGCGCCCGGACCGGGCGGCGTGC
>JBGSWT010000772.1:0-3255 GCA_041751815.1 Pseudonocardiaceae bacterium | reverse complement strand
CCGGTGATCCCGGCCCGGTCCAGGACGACGGTGACCGGCAGCCGATGCAGGGCGACGTCCATGAGTAGTTGGTCGAAGGCTCGGCTGGCGAACGTGGAGTAGAGGGCGACCACGGGGTGCAGCCCGCCGATGGCCAGGCCTGCGGCGCAGGTCACAGCGTGCTGCTCGGCGATTCCGACGTCGAAGACCCGGTCGGGGAACCTGGTGGCGAAGCCATCCAGCCCGGTGGGGTGCAGCATCGCCGCGGTCAGGCACACCACGTCGCTACGGTCGGCGCCGATGGTGATGATCTCCTCGGCGAACACCGAGGTCCACGTTGGCTTGCCGGCCGCGCGCGGGCAGCCGGTGTGCGGATCGATGACGCCGACGGTGTGCAGGCAGTCGGCCTCGTCTTGCTCGGCCGGTGGGTAGCCGCAGCCCTTGCGGGTGACGCAGTGCACCACGACGGGGCCACCCAGCTGAGCTGCTCGTCGCAGGGCGTTCTCGACGTCGCTGATGTCATGCCCGTCGACTGGTCCCACGTAGGCCAGCCCGAGATCCTCGAACAGCGTGTGACGGCTGACCTTGGACTGGCGCAATTCAGCCAAGTGGCGGGCGAGGCCGCCGACGGTCGGCGAGTAGGAGCGACCATTGTCGTTCAGCACGATGATCAAGGGCCGGTCGGTGGCCGCGCCGATGTTGTTGAGCGCTTCCCAGCACATGCCCCCGGTCAGCGCACCGTCCCCGACGATCGCCACCACCCGCCGGTCGACGTCGCCGCGTAGCGCGAAGGCCTTGGCCAGGCCGTCGGCGTAGGACAGCGCGGTGGAGGCGTGCGAGTTCTCGATGACGTCGTGGACGGACTCGGTCTGGGACGGGTAACCGGACAGGCCACCGGCTTGGCGCAGCGAGTCGAACTCGGCGCACCGGCCGGTGAGGATCTTGTGCACGTAGGCCTGATGCCCGGTATCGAACAGCAACACGTCCCGGGGTGAGTCGAACACCCGGTGCGCGGCGATGGTCAGCTCAACCACCCCCAGGTTCGGTCCCAGGTGCCCACCGACGCCTGACACCTTGGCAATGAGAAACTCGCGGATCTCCGCAGCCAGGCCGGTAAGGGTGGCGGTGGACAGCTCCTTCAGGTCGGTCGGGCCGGTGATGTGACCGAGCAGGCTCATGATCGCCGTACCGCTGCGGGCAAGGTGAAGTGCACGGTCTCGCGGGTGGTCTCGCGTTCGACCACGGTGACCGGTCCCAGCTGCGCCAGGGCGGCGATGACGGCGTCGACCAACCGGGGAGGGGCCGAGGCGCCGGCGGTCAACCCTACCACACCAACCCCATCCAGCCATTCCGGCTGGATGTCGCTGGGGTCGTCGATGAGGTAGCTGGGCGTGCCGCGGCGGTGCGCGAGCTCCACCAGCCGCACGGAGTTGGACGAGTTCGTCGAGCCGACCACCAGCACCAGATCCGACTCCGCGGCGATCGCCGTCAGCGCATCCTGGCGGTTGGTGGTGGCGTAGCAGATATCGTCCGACGTCGGACCTCGTAGCGCGGGGAACCGGGCTCGCAGCGCCTCGACGATCTCGGCTGTCTCGTCTACCGCCAGGGTGGTCTGGGTCAGGTACGACACTCGCCCAGGGTCGGCGACCTGCAGCTCCGCGGCTTCGCTCGCGTTCTGTACCAGGATCATCCGGCCCGGGTCCTCCCCCAGGGTGCCCTCAACCTCCTCGTGTCCGGCGTGGCCGATCAGGATCACAGTGTCGCCGCGGGCGGCGAACCGGCGGGCCTCGGCATGCACCTTGGTCACCAGTGGGCATGTCGCGTCGATCACTTCCAGTCCCCGGTCGGCGGCCTCGGCTTGCACCGTGGGGGACACCCCGTGGGCCGAGAAGACCACCGTGGCGCCGTCCGGGACAGCGTCCAGTTCGTCGACGAACACCGCGCCGCGGGCCTGGAGATCGGCCACTACGTGCACGTTGTGCACGATCTGCTTGCGCACGTAGATCGGACGGCCGCGCTGGTCCAACAACTGCTCCACCACGGCAATAGCGCGCTCAACCCCAGCGCAGAACGACCGTGGTGAGGCCAGCAGAACGGTGCGGGCCTGTGCGGGATTGCGCGCGGATCCAGACATCGGTAGGTCTCCGTGGTGTCAGTGGTCTCGGTGGGTGGTGAGCCGAGCCAGTGCGCTCAGTTCACCGGCGGCTTGGGCCACCGGGTTGGCTGCCTGCAGGTCGCGCATCGCCAGCCCCAACAGGCCGTCGACCTGGACCTGGCTCCAGGTGCGCCCGCCCGCGATGCGGATCAGTTCCGCGGCGTGGACCAGGTCTGTATTGGACAGCGGCGCCTTGCAGTAATAGAGGTCCGCCAGTTCGAGCCCGGCCAGGGTTCCTGAGGTCAGAGCGGCCACCACGGGAAGGCTCTTCTTACGGCTGCGCAGGTCCGAATAGACGGGCTTGCCGGTCACGGCTGGGTCTCCCCAGATGCCCAGAAAATCGTCCACGTGCTGGAACGCCAAGCCCAGGTGAGCGCCGAAGCGGCGGAAATGCTCGACCTGCCCTGGGCTGCCCCCTCCGAATGCTGCGCCCACCGCGCAAGAACATTCTATCAGGGCGCCGGTCTTTCGCTCGGCCATACTCACGCATTCGGCCAGCCCGACCTCCGCTCCTTGTTCGAAATCCAAGTCCGCGCTCTGACCGTCTATCAGGTTCTGAACCGTGGCGGTGAGCATTCGTGTCGCATCCGTGGCGGCCGGTTGCCCGCAGGAGGTGAGCACATCCAAGGCCAATGTCAGTAATGCATCGCCAGCGAGAATCGCCGCATTGAGGCCGAACACGCTCCACGCTGTGGGGCGGTGGCGGCGGGTGACGTCACCGTCCAGCACGTCATCGTGCAGGAGTGAGAAGTTGTGCACCAGCTCCACCGCGGCGGCGGCCGGCAACGCCGCAGCGGGAAGCCCACCGACGGCCTGGGCGCTCAGCAGTACCAGGGTGGGGCGGATCGCTTTGCCCCCAGTATTTTTTTCAGTGTTTTTTTCAGTGTTTTTTCCTGGGCCCTTGTTTGCGGCCTGGTATAGCTGGCCATGCTCGTTCCACCAACCAAAGTGGTAGCCGGCGATGTGCCGCATAGACGAGGGCAGCGTGCCGACTGCCGCGCGCAGGGCGGGCTCGACAGTAGTTGCGCTCCATGCGAGCACCTCGCGCGCCGACCGGCTCTCGGTCTTCGCGTTAATAGTGGTCATGATCACGTCTCCTCATACCGGCTGATTTCGACGTT
>JBGSWT010000771.1:0-1747 GCA_041751815.1 Pseudonocardiaceae bacterium | reverse complement strand
TCGCCGAGTTCGATGTCGCGCAGCACGGCGCGCAGCGGCGAGGCCGCGGCATGCCCGGCCGCCTGCCGGGCATCGACCGGGGCGAACGGTTGACCGGTTATCTCGGACGGAGCGACCCGCAACACGTTCGCGAGTGCCTCCAGCGTCGAGCGCTTGTCGATGGGCCGCAACCCGCGCTCGATGTGGCTCACATAGGACCCGGTGAACCCGGCCAGCTCGGCCGCTTCACGCTGCGTCAGATCGCGCCAGCACCGGATCTCACGCAGTCGCTCTCCGACGGTACGATCTTCCATGTCCGACACCTCGCTCAGTCGGGCCGTGCCCCCGGAGCCTGCATGCTCGCGGGGGTGTTCGCTGCCTGTCACGCCACGCTACAACGCGCCGCGCGGGGCGTTGACCGGGCACCAGCTGGCACCGCTCACCGTCACGGATGGCCGTGCAAGCACTGCGGGTGGACGGCACATCGACCGTGCACCGTTTCGGGCCGACCGCCGAAAATCCACCGACCAACACCGTCGGTTCGTAGCAAAACGCCTGGTCAGAGGCCTAAAAAGGACGATCTTCGGGTCGGTGAGACGGCCAGGGCGGCCCTGGGGGACCCGTACAGGGCGGGGGAGAGGTAAGTGAGGGGGGTCACGGCTGATCTTCGTTGAAGATCATCAACCCCCCGGGTCACGGCACATGGTGTAACAAGCTGAGCACGTCGGGCGACAAGCGGGGTGTGACCGACCCTGCAGACGCGCCGAACGAGATGCCGGATCGGCCCGTGCGTTCTGCGCCACCACCCCGCCGGCGGTGGTCGTCGACCGTGCTTGTCGGCCTAGTCGTGCTGGTGGTGGTCGGTGGCGTTCTCCTCACACTCCAGGTCAGTAGACCGGCCGGTTCTTCACCTGCGGCTATGCCGTCCACGTCTAGGACCCCGGCATACTCACCGTCGCCGCAGGACGCGTTCGTCGCGGATGTGCTCGACACTCCGGGGCTCTCGACCGACATGACCACAGCCGAGATGATCGGCATCGGCCAGAGCATCTGCGGTGTGATCGGCACGCCAGGCATCACGCGCCAGTACCTCGAGCAGGAGCTGGGCACCGTCAAGTACGGACCCGTCGTGATGACGATGTTCCTCAATGCCGCCGAGGCGAACCTGTGTCCTGGAAAGCGGTATCTGGCCACAGCACCGGCGGTGCCTGTCGCTCCGCCCGTTGCAGCTGGTCCGGCAACCTCGATGTCGGACGGGACCTACGAGGTAGGCATAGACATCGTCGCCGGCAAGTATAAGACCTCTGGTTCGGATTCCTGTTACTGGTCGCGGCTAAGGGCAAATGACGGCAGCACCGATGACATCATCGACAATGAACTCGGGGCAGGCCCGAAGATCGTGACTGTGAAGGCCGGAGAGTATTTCGAGACGCAGGACTGCGGGACCTGGTCACAGCCTGTCGTTTGATAGTAATTTCCTGTTCGTGGGTGGGCTGTCCTGCTCGATGATCTGCCGCCTAGCGCGTCATCGCGAGGGGTGGGTGTCGATTCGGTCCAGCCGCACCCGCGGCAGGGAACCGCGCAGGCGAGCCAGCTGTTCGAGCCACGCGGAGAGATCGGTGTGTCGTACCGGCTCCAGTCGCGCCGACGTGAACGCCCACCCGCAAGTCTCATCGTCGCCGCCTGCCTACAGGCGTCTCGGGCTGGCCGTCTGCTCGGCGTCGTGGCCGGTCGGTCATGCCGGGTGGGATCGGGTCGCCCGCGGTGA
>JBGSWT010000770.1:0-1820 GCA_041751815.1 Pseudonocardiaceae bacterium | reverse complement strand
GCGTGCCGGGGACCGGGGTGCCAGCTGCGACGGCGCAAGCCCAGCGCATCGGAGCTGTCGGTGTTGCGGTCGCCGGAACCGCCGGTGCACTCCTGGCTTGGCGACTGCGCAGCCACCGCGGCTGAGCCACCCGTAGGGTTGGTCCATGTCCCGTATTCCCTCGCCCACGGTCGAGCTGCACCGAGAAACACTGTCTAACGGGTTACGGGTGGTGCTGGCCCCGGACCGGTCCGCCCCGGTGGTCGCCGTCGGTGTGCACTACGACGTCGGGTTCCGTTCCGAGCCGGAGGGTCGCACCGGCTTTGCGCACCTCTTTGAGCACCTGATGTTCCAGGGCAGCGAGAGCCTTGAGAAGCTCGCGCACTTCCGGCACGTGCAGTCGTCGGGTGGGACGTTCAATGGCTCCACCCATCCCGATTACACCGACTATTACGAGGTAGTGCCTTCGGCGGCGCTGGAACGTGCACTGTTCATCGAGGCGGATCGGATGCGAGCACCACGGCTGACCGCGGACAACCTGCGCAACCAGGTCGACGTGGTCAAAGAAGAGATCCGACTCAATGTGTTGAACAAGCCTTATGGCGGATTTCCCTGGATCACGCTACCGCCGGTGCTCTATGAGACCTTCCCCAACGCGCACAATGGCTACGGCGACTTCTCCGAGCTCGAAGCGGCCACCGTAGACGACTGCGCGGCGTTCTTCGACGTTTACTACGCGCCCGGCAATGCGGTGCTCACGGTGGCCGGGAACCTCGATCTCGACGATGCTGTGAAGCTGGTGCGCCAGCATTTCGATGATGTTCCGGCCCGTCCGGTTCCGGTCCGGCCGTCGTTCGCTGAGCCACCGCCGGATCGGGAACGCCGGCACTGCCAGCCCGATCCGCTCGCTCCGCTGCCCGCGTTGGCCATCGGCTACCGGATGCCCGATCCAACCGTCGACCTCGACGGCTACGTTGCTCACGAGGTGCTGTCCGCGGTCCTGTCCGACGGAGACTCCTCTCGCCTGATGCAGCGCCTCGTGCACCGCGACGAGCTGGTGACCGACATCGGCGCCAGGTGCGGGCTGTTCGGTGCGCCGTTGGATGCCCGCGACCCGGATACCTTCACGGTCACCGCGATCCATCCGGCTACCGTGGACGTCAACCGGGTGCTGGTGGCAATCGACGAGGAGCTCGCCCGGCTTGCCGCGGACGGTCCGGATCCCGATGAGTTGAGCCGAATCACCGCCCGGTGGGCTGCCACGCTGTTCCGTGAGCACGACCGGCTGGTGTCGCGGACGCTGGCCATCGGCGCCTTCGAGCTGTTGCACGGACGCGCCGAGCTCATCACTGAGCTGCCGGCATTGGTGGCCGCGGTGGGCGCCGAGCAGGTCGCGAGCGCGGCCGCCAGGCTGCAGCCGGACTCCCGTGCGGTCTTAATCGTCGAACCCGCACCCGGCACCGTGTCGAAGCTCGAACCCGCAAGCGGTTCTTCGGTGTCAATGGTCGAACCCGCAAGCGGTTCTTCGGCGTCGAAACAGGAGGCGTGATGCTGCACCGCAGTGCTGAGCAGATTGGCAGAACCGACCTGGGACCGCGTCCGCTACCACCACTGGGTTCGACGCAGCTCGCCAGTGCACCGTCCGTTGTGGACACCGTGTTGGACAGCGGGCTGCGGGTAATCGCGGTCCAGCGGCCCGCGGTGCCGATGGTGGAGCTACGCCTGGAGATTCCGTTCGGTGGCACGCATCGGACCCATCCGGCCCGCGCCGAGTTGCTGGCCGCCACCATGCTGTGTGGCACGCCGCGACGGGACCGGTTCGCCGTCGACCGGGCGCTGGC
>JBGSWT010000769.1:0-4140 GCA_041751815.1 Pseudonocardiaceae bacterium | reverse complement strand
TGGCTGGTCGGCCGTGCGGGCGGTGCGCAACCGTCCGCCGCGACAGGCCGCGCTGCAGCTGAAGCGGCTCGACCCGTGGTCGGTGCTGAAGCTGGCCCTCGTGCTGGCGGTGGTGCTGTTCTTCATCTGGCTGGTCGCGGTCGGCATGCTCTACGGTGTCCTCGACGGCATGGGCGTGTGGGACCGACTCAACGGCACCTACGCTGACCTCGTCTCCGGGGAGGCACCGACCGGCAGCCCGCTGATCAGCGCCGGGCGCGTGCTGGGCCTGGCCGCGGTGATCGGTGCGATCAACAGCGTGCTGTTCGCCGTCGCCGCCACGGTCGGGGCGCTCGTGTACAACGTGTCGGCCGACCTCGTCGGCGGCATCGAGGTCACGCTCTCCGAGCGCGACTGACCTGGTCGGCGCCCCGTGGGGGCGAGGGAGCCGGGTGGGAGCTGGGGAGACCTCTGAGGTAGCCTTGACCTTGCTGTAGGGCCCATAGCTCAGTTGGTTAGAGCGCGTCGCTGATAACGACGAGGTCGCTGGTTCAAATCCAGCTGGGCCCACGCCCCATCCCCGGGACAGGCAGGAAACCATACTCATGAAGAAGATTCTCGCCGTCGTCGTCGCCCTCGCTGCGGGGGCCCTGATCTTCTCGAAAGTCCGCTCCTCCCGCTCGGAGGCCGACCTGTGGCACGAGGCCACCACCAACTGAGCCTGGCGCGCAGCCACTCGTCCGAGCGGGTACCCGTCCTGCTCGACACGGGGACGTAGCTCAACTGGCAGAGCACCGCCTTTGCAAGGCGGGGGTTAGGGGTTCGATTCCCCTCGTCTCCACCAGCACAAACGGTTGCACGTGGACCAGCCGTAGACCCGTCCTTGCCACATACGTGCCACACCCGCCGCCGTCACTGGTCGTCCGCTGATCGGACTGCGCCTGCTCGCCGACTCATCTCGGCCGCGATCTCGCGGTCTCGCCGGTCGGTGGAGTGCTGGTAGCGCATGGCTGCCCGGACCGTGCTGTGACCCATCCGGCTCATCAGCTCGCGCGTGGTTGCCCCGGCTTCCGCCGCGAGCTGGTTGCCGGTGTGGCGCAAGTCGTGGAAGTGGAAGTCGGCTGGCAGCCCAACCTCCTGCACGGTCTCACGCCAGTGTGTGGCACGCCGGAAGTTGCTGCGGCGCAGGCGACCACCGTTCGCGCCGAGGAACACGAACGCTCCGGGGCCCGAGCCTGCGAACTCGGCGACATGCACGGTGAGATCCGGCAGCACCAGTGCCGGGATCGCGACGGTCCGCCGTCCCGCCTCCGACTTGGTGGAGCCGCCGTCATCGAGTGTGCCGTCATCGAGCTCAGTGAGCGTCTTGGTGACCTCGACGGCGCCTGTTCCCAGGTCGATGTTCATCCGGCGCACGTTGACCAGCTCACCCCACCGTAGACTCGTGAACGCCCCGAGCAGGACGAGCGTCCGGTAACGATCGGGTACGGCGTCGGCCAACGCATAGACCTGTGACACGGTGGCGACCGGGCGGGCTTCCTCCCGCTCCTTGTCGGCGCCCTTGATCCGACACGGGTTCCGCTTGATCATCCCGTCGTCCACGGCCGTGTAGAGGACCGCGCGCAGGAGTCGGTAGACCTTCGCGGCACGGTTCCCCGACATGCCACCGTCGAGCAGTTGCGCACGCCATTGCCGGATGGCCGCGGTACCGACGTCGCCGACTGCCAGCGCGCCGAGGTGCGGTTCGATGTGGTTCCGGAAGATGCCCTCGTAGTCGTCACGGGTACGCGGCTTGAGCGTGCGTTCCTTGATCCAGCGACGCCCGAACTCGCCGAGGGTGACCTCTGACAGCCACGGGTCGATCCATTCCCCGCGCAACAGCTCCGACTCGGCGACAATGAGCCACTGCGCCGCGTCGCGCTCCTTCGTGAACGGATGCGGTGCCGCGCGCATCAGCCCGTCAGGCCCTCGGTAGCGCGCCTGCCACCGGCCGGACGGCAGTTGCCGCAGGTTCCCGAACCGCCGCTTCCGCTGGCCAGCCATCAGGCCACGCCCGAGAACACTCGGCGGACGCCGCGACTGGTGATCGGTTCAACACGCCCGGCACGGACGAATGCCTCCAGGTCCGCCACGGCGATCCGGACGTGTCGGCCGACGTGGTGAAAGGCGATCCGGCGCTCAGCGATCAGCCGTCGCACGAACCGCTCCGAAGTGTTCAAGTACTCCGCCGACTCAGCCACGGTGAGGTACCTGCTCGCCACTGTCATCACGTGCCACCTCCGTCGCGGTCCTGGCCTTGTAGGTGACGGCCTGCGAGGTGGAGCTCGGCGAACACGGTGGCGAGTTGACGTTCGGCGGCGCTGCGGTAGCCGATGCCGGTCATTGCCCAGTCGTTGATGACGTGCAGCTCGCCGTGATCGAGCAGGCCCAACGCTTCGCGTTCCTGGTCGAGCCGGTACTCGGCGCGGGTGCGGCGGATCGCGGTGAAGGTGGTGGAGTAACGCCGGGACTTGGTCAGGAAGTGCCCCCGGAACCCGAGCATGTGCGTCCATTTGCGCAGGTTCAGCTCCTCGAACTCGACCAGCCCGCCGAGGTGCCAGACGGTGCGCATCAACTGTTTGTGGTGCTCCGTGATCGGCAGGGCCTCGATGTGCTCGGCCGAGCGGATCGGGTGGTCCGAGCCCTCGGTCAGGCGGGTGCCCTTGGTGGCGTACTTCGCGACGTACCCGGCAACATGGCAGTCCTGCCACCCGTCAGCACCGGGCGCGGCGGTGGAGGCGATGGGTTCGACGTCGACCTGTGCACCCCACCCAAGTCGGCGGGAGCCGACCGTGGCGGAGTCGGGAGTCTGCACGGTCACAGAGGCGGCCGCGTCTTCGATGACCGCGGTCAACAACGCGGCGTCCACCCCGGCAGGCGGAGGTGGACCATCGGGTCCGTCGGGGCCGTCGATCCGGACCACCGCATGGAAGTGAATCAGCCCCCGGCGTTGGTACTCGGCGACCTTCGCATACGACAACCTCAGAATCTTCCGCAGCTCGGTCGCTCGGACACCCAGAGCGCGGGCCAGCTTGCGGGCGACGGCGATGGTGAACCGGCGCCAGAGTTCCCCGGTATGGGCCTGCCACAGCACCGACCCGACGTAGTCATACGCCCCCGGGTCCAACGGGGTCCCCACCACCGGGTCGTACTCGGAGTGCACCACCCCGCACGGGCAACGGCGAACTGCTCCGGCCCGGACCGGGCGGGAGTGGACCTTCCCGAACGACGGGGCGGTCAACGTGGCCAGCACCCGCACATGACCCGCCACCGAGTCGGGGACACCCTTCCCGCCGGCCATCCCGGCGCGGATGAGGTGGAAGGTGTCGTGGGCGTAGTGCGCCGAGCAGGACTCACACACCGACGCCCGCCGGTTCTTGCACGGCACGAACACGCTCCCCGCCCACTCGGACACGATGGCCCCGGACCGGTCGAGGAGGGTGGAGGAGCCGGTCATGCGGATCGGTTTCACACAGCCACGGGCGTCTTTGACCTTCGTGGCCCAGGTGTCGAAATCCGCCCGCGACAACAGGTCGACCACGGCCGGGTCGAGGGTGTCGGAGGTGGTGAACCCGGTCACCAACTCCCGGAACTCCGCGGTAGCGGCGCCCATCAGCCCACCACCGCCCCGGCCCGGGGCAGCTTGGGCCAGGCGGGTGACTGAGCCAGCACCCGGGCCAGCTGAGCGCGCTTACGATCGGGCCACACCGCCCGCACCCGCTCCCGGGCTACCGGGCAACCACAGGTGCGGGCCAGCTTGCTCAAGTACCGGTAGGCGTGGGCCATCTCCCGGATGTGATCGAGTCCGGCCCGGGTGATCCCGGCCTCGACCAGGGTGGCGAGGTGGGCGCGGTTGCCCCGCATCGACAAGGTGAGCGGTTGTGCGCAGGTGTACAGCGCAATCCGGCGCTCCACCGTGTCGAGCCCGAACGCGGGCCGGGCGGGGGCGGGCATGGTGAGGTGCACGCTGATCTCAGCCACCGGCGTGCACCGCCTTGATCAGGTCAGCTTTGGCCAAGGACGCCCGGTCGTGGCGGCGCCGGGTACCCCACACCCTGCGCAGGTGCCGACGCCACACCGCGACCGGTCCCGGGTGGTGGTAGTCGGCCAGCTCGAACGCCC
>JBGSWT010000768.1:0-2101 GCA_041751815.1 Pseudonocardiaceae bacterium | reverse complement strand
TGTCCCACCGCGGCCGCCAGCGACTGCCCGTCCCGCTGTACGGCCACCGAAACCCCGTACCAGGGCAGCCCATAGAGATAGTTCACCGTGCCGTCGATGGGATCGACCACCCAGCACAGCTCCCCCGCCGGCGGGCCGGCACCCCCTTCCTCCTCGCCCAGTACCGGCTCACCGGGCCGCCACTGGGCAAGCAGCCGCCGGGCCAGCCGCTCCGCCGCAGTGTCGGCAGCGGTGACCACGTCAGTGATGCTGCTCTTGGTGTCCACCTGCCCGGGTCCAGCGGCCCGCATCCCGACGACCAGGTCGCCGACCTGCTGCACCACCGCCACGGCCGTGGCACGCAGCTGTTCGACGTCGTCCCCGCGCTCGCTGCGCATCCAGCCATCCGACCACACCCTGATTGACGAGTCCGGGCTAGGGTCGGATCCGATCGGCGTCGGATCCGCTCTGCGGTCGGTGCGGCGCGGATCAGGAGAGGACGCGGATGGCCAGGACTTCCGGATTCGGGGTGGACGTCGGCGGGTCCGGTGTCAAGGGCTGCACTGTGGACCTGCGCACCGGGTCACTGGACGACGAGCGAATGCGCATTCCCACCCCGCAGCCCTCCACCCCGGAGGCGGTGGCCGAGGTCGTCGCCACCATCACCGGCGAGTTCGGCTGGCAGGGCCCGATGGGAGTCACCCTGCCCTGTGTCCTGAAGAACGGCATCGCACTCACCGCGGCCAACGTGGACCAGTCATGGAAGGGCACCGACGCGGCCAGGCTGTTCTCCGATTACTGCCGGGTACCGGTGGCCGTGCTCAACGACGCCGACGCGGCCGGCCTGGCCGAGATGCGCTTCGGCGCCGGCCGCGACCATGACGGTGTGGTTGTGCTGGTCACGTTCGGCACCGGTATCGGCAGCGCCCTGTTCCTCGACGGGGAGCTGGTGCCCAACACCGAACTGGGTCACCTCCAGGTCGACGGTACCGACGCCGAGGACCGCGCCGCCGCTTCGGCCCGCAACGACGAAGCGCTGTCCTGGCCGGATTGGGCCGCCCGAGTATCCCGCTACTTGCAAGTCCTGGAGGATCTGATCTGGCCGGATCTGATCATCGCGGGCGGGGGGGTCAGCAGGAAGGCCGACAAGTGGTTGTCGCTGGTGCAGTGCCGGACCCCGGTGATAGCGGCGGCATTGCGCAACGACGCCGGTATCGTCGGTGCCGCAGCAGCCGCCGCGGAAGGGCGCGTGCGATGACCGCTGCGCCCTGGTTCCCGAAGTCGCTGGGTCTCCAAAGGCGGGTCCAAAGGCGCTGAATCCACTGCTGGGGTCTGCTCTGCTGTGTCTACTCTGCTGGGCTCCGAGTGGCGATCAGCGTCGTGAGAATTCAGAGTCGTTACAATGGAACACGGCATCGTCCCCGAGCACGCTGGATGGCACCGCCGGAGTCCGGCAGACCTCAATGGTTCCGGCACTCGCTCCAGTGATGAGCTCGCCGACGGAAGCCTGTTTTTCCACCAGCTTCTCCAACAGCGCCCGAACACCGACCGTCTCGAAAGGCCGTCCGTGGCAGCCGCAGAACCCGCATCCCGTCGCGCCACCGCCTCGACGTCAGCGACCTCAAAATCGGGGGCAGCTCAGGCGCCCTCCTCCCGTAACGGCACAGCCAGTGACGCCGACCTGGCCGCCGTTGCGCCCGGCTCCGCAAGTAAAGAGGCAACTGCCGCGACGACTCGACCGAAAGGCACCCGCAGCGGCGTGGCTCGGACGCGCCCGAAAGCCCCCAACGGCGCCGCCAAGGCTGTCCCGAAACCCGCTGACGTGGCGGAACCCGTCGTCGATGTCGTGCCCGAGATCGAATTAAGCACCGACATCGAGAGCGGTCCTGCTGCCGAGGACCTGGTCGAAGTCGAAGTCGAAGTCGAAGAGATCACCGTGGAGGCCGAGCCCGAGGCGCCGAGTGGTCCGGGCTCGGAGGACTTCGTCTGGGACGAGGAGGAGTCCGAGGCGCTGCGGCAGGCCCGCAAGGACGCCGAGCTCACCGCGTCGGCCGACTCGGTGCGCGCGTATCTCAAGCAGATCGGCAAGGTCGCGCTGCTCAACGCCGAGGAGGAGGTGGAG
>JBGSWT010000767.1:0-4300 GCA_041751815.1 Pseudonocardiaceae bacterium | reverse complement strand
TACGGCTTGATGCGCGATCACGGCGGCCACGGGGTGGGACGGGCCATGCATGAGGAGCCGTTCGTGCCCAACGAGGGCCGCGCCGGCCGCGGGCTGCGGCTGGCACCAGGTCTGGTCCTTGCTCTGGAGCCCATGCTCATCGCCAGCGGTCGAGACGGCTACCGCCGCGAGCCCGATGGCTGGACGCTGTGTACCGCCGACGGCAGCCGCGCCGCCCACATAGAGCACACCATCGCTGTCACCGACGGTGGCGCCACGATTCTCACCGCGCCCTAAAGCAGACCGTTGCCGGCCTGAATCAACTCACCGCTGGGCAGCGGGTTCCCTCCTTGGGAAGATCAAGGTCAGTGAGGTAGGAGATCCCGGCGCTATCGACGCAGCCGATGCCCTGCATAAAGGCGGTGTGTTGGGTCCCGTCGAAAGTCAACAAGCGTGCTTTGAGATCGCGAGCGAGGTTGACCCCGGCCTGATACGGAGTGGCGGGATCCTGCGTCGTGGAGATCACTACGACTGTCGGTAGCCCATTGGCCTGTGGATGATGCGGCCCACCGGTAGCAGGAACCGGCCAGAATGCGCAACTGTCAAGAGCGGGAGAAGGTGGTTGTCCGGTGTCGAGGAATGGCGCTAGTTTCCGGTACTGGGCGTCGATATCCCGCGCCACGTTCGGGTCTTTGACGGGCGGATTGTCGACGCACAGGACGGACTGGAAGGCATCCATCTGGGTGGAGTAAGTGCCGTCGGGCGAACGCCCGTTGTAGAGGTCGGAGAGGCGCATCAGGATATCCCCACCACCCTGCGCAAGCCCTTGCAGACCGCGGTTCAGCGGCGTCCATAGCTGGGGCACGTACAGCGCTTGCACGGTGCCGATCGTGGCGTCGGTGTACGACAGTTTGCGCCCGTCGGACACGCTCACCGGGTTATCGATCAAGGGACGGACCATAGCCTGGAACTTGGCCACAGCCTGGCTCTTGTCCTGCCCCAAAGCACAGTCCGGCTGACTCGCGCACCACGCCGCGAATGCGTCGAAAGCTTGTTGGAATCCTCGGCCCTGGTCAAGAAGCTGGGCGACCTGATCCTGGGCTGGGTCGAGGGCACCGTCGAGGATCATCGCGCGGACATTGCCGGGGAAGGTCTCGGCGTAGCTGGTACCGATGCGGGTGCCGTAGGAGTAGCCGAGGTAGGTCAACTTGGCGTCACCAAGGGCCGACCGCATGACATCGAGGTCGCGGGCCACTTCACGGGTGCCGACATGCGCGAGCACGTCGATTCCGGTACGGCTGACACACCCGGCGTTGGTGGCCTTTGCCTGGTTCTCCGTTCGCTCCACACCAGCCGGTGAGGTGTCGACGTTGAGGTTCATCAGGCGTTCGGCATCGCGCTCTTCCGCGGTCCGGCATTGAACCTTCGGTTCGCTGGCGCCGACACCGCGTGGATCGAACCCCACGAAGTCGAACCGTCGTCCCAACTCAGTGTTCGCGATGTCGCCGGCCTTGCCGGCCGCCGCGCTCATCCCCGACCCGCCGGGACCGCCCGGGTTCATCACCAAGGAACCGATGCGCTGCCCCGGGTCTGATGCCGGTCGCCGGAGTAAACCGACCTTGATGACCTTGTCGTCCGACTTTGCGTAGTCCAGCGGAACCTCGAGTTGGGTGCACTGCAAGCCCGGGTCGGAATAGGCTTCCTGGTCACGTTGGCTGGTGGCGAACGCGGCGCAGCTGCCCCAAGACAAGGTCTGGCCGTAGAACCGTTCCAAGCCCGCGGGAACTACACCGGCAGGTGCACGCTGGGCAGTGTTGCCGGTGGCCGCCCCGCAGGCCAGCGTCAGGGACGCCACCGCTGCAAGAGCCAGCCCGACGGGCAACGCATGCGCACGTCTCATCCAGCATCCTCCCCCTAAAGCCCATGTGTGGTTGCCCAGTGTAGCCGTTCCATGCACTCAGTCACGCCTACGTTGCAGAGTCTTTACCGAGCGCGTTCGAACAGATCCAGCAGGTTTTCTCTCATCTCAGGCCTGCTGGCGGCGACGAGCGTGAACGTGGCCTCCCGAACCAGCCGCTGGGCGTGCCGGCCGGTAAGGATCCCGGAGCTGCCCGTCACCACCACGAGTGCGCCGGCGCAGCGGTAGGCGAGCTCGGACGCTACAGCGCGAGCTGCAGGCAGAGTCGCTGGTTCGGACAGTCCGCTATCGAGACGGTCGCGGATCGTGCCCTGCTCGGCCTGGAGCAGCTCCGCTAACTCGGGCCGTCCGGCCTCGACGATCATCCGGATGCACCGCCCGGCGACTCCCATCGCGAGGCTGCCGTTCAGCCGCAAGGCACTGTGCGCCTTGGCGAGAAAATCGAGGTGTGAGACCTCGGCGGTGACCTGCTCGGCCGGGAGGAAGTAGTCCTCGAAGCGCAGCCGGACAGTGTTGCTCGCCGCAGCGGCGAGCAAGTGCAGTTCCTCGACGGTGATGCCACCGCCGGCCTTGGCGTCGACAAGTCCGCTGATGATGCTGCCTTCCGGCCCTCCAGCGATGTCGCGTGCCGAGACCACCAGCATGTCGATGATTCCCCACCCCGTCACGAACGGGGCATCGCCGCTGAGCAACCAACCGCCGGCGGTGGCCGTCGCCCATAGCCGCGGAGGCCGCGGAATCGCGCCGGCGTACGCCACCCCGCCGCGTAGCGTGCCCCGGATCGCAGCGTCGAGGTACTTCTCGCGCAGTTCTCCGTTGGCTGTGCCGGTGAGGCCCCGCACCAGGCCGTGGTGCTGCATCCAGGTGAAAGTCGTGGTGAGGCAGCCGCCTGCCAGCGTCTCGACAATGCCGCTCAACGACCGGAGATCGGCCTCCGATCCGCTGTATTCGGGCCGGTTGACCAGACCATAGAAGCCATGCTCGGCTAACAGGTCGAAATGGCTGCCCGGAATGACTCCCCCGGCGTCGACATCGAGGGCGCTGGGAAACAGCACTTCCTCCGCAATCGTGGATGTCCGCTCCAGCATGCTGGTCACGCGAACAAAGCTACCGCCGGCCAGAGCCGATCCTGGGGCGTCAGCGGGGCCGGTTGCCTGCGGGCAGGCCCCCTCGACCGCAGCGATGCGCGCGTCCGCCCTAGCATCGGCGCGTGGCACTTGACGGAGGGCAGCTCCTGACTCGCGCGCACCGCCCAGCAGGCGAACTCACCCGGCGCGATGTGGCCGGCGTGCTACTCAGCCTGCCCGCGGTGGATGCTCTACAGGCGCTGCCGACGCTGCGCCGGGAGCTCCTCGCGGCGCGTAACCCATTGTCGGCGGTGTTCTGGGAGTCCGCCGAGATTATCCTCGGTCGGATCGCTGAGGGTGCGGCCACCGTCGGTGAAGTGCACGGCTGGCTCGAGGCGACCGGGACCGAACCGACTGCGATCATCGGGTTGCACGTGTGGGAGGACGAGCCGGCCCGCACGCCGCTTGCCCAGGAATTGCATGCCCAGCTCGTCAGGCACCTCGAGGAACGGCTCATTGCTGGCGACATCGACCCGGACCGGCTGCTCGCAGGCGACCCGGCGGCGACCCGGGAGTACCGGGAACTACAGGAACGCTGGATGACCTCGCCGGGGCCCGACGGCCGGGTACCAATGACCGAACTGCTCGACGAGGCGGACGAGGACTTCATCGCCGAGTGGGACGCCGCTGAGGGAGCCGCCTCAGAGGAGCTGCGGGAACTCCTCGCCGAGGTCGGCGAGCGCCCCCGGCCCGACGCCGAGCTGAAGACCGCCTGCCGGGACTTGCGCAGCGCTCTGCAACGGGGCGGAAGGTTGGCCGACCTGCTCGCCGCCAGCGGTGGGATCGATCCGAACAACCTGCAGCCGGATGACGCCGAACTCTGGCTGTGCCTCGCCGCGGGTGTCGTCAGTCCGGTGGACGAGCCACCTGAGGATGCCCTGGAAGAAGAGCTTTCGATGATCGCCCTCGATCACGAGGAGTGGCTGGAGGCGGTCGCGGCGC
This sequence comes from Pseudonocardiaceae bacterium, assembly GCA_041751815.1. Taxonomy (GTDB): domain Bacteria; phylum Actinomycetota; class Actinomycetes; order Mycobacteriales; family Pseudonocardiaceae. The sequence goes on along the minus strand of JBGSWT010000767.1, from coordinate 334 downwards.
TGGCGCGCGGCGGCCCAGGTACACCCGCCTCCGCGGAGCACCTCGCCGAATTCGTTGCCGGACCCGAGGACGACGACATCGAGGTACTGGCCGGGTGGTTCACCATCGTCGTCGAACTGTGGCAGCTGCTCGGTGCCGTCGACGATGTCGAGCGGCTCACCCCGCTGGGCTGGTGGGGCATCCCCGAGGCACTGCTGCAGGCGTGGCAACCGCGCGAGGACGACACCGCTGGTCAGTAACGCCAGCGATGCGCGGCCACGACGTCGTCCAGCGACCGGTCGGCCGCCCAGGCCGCGTCTGACCGGCGCACTGCGACAAACGCGCCGAGCAGTTG
>JBGSWT010000766.1:0-1794 GCA_041751815.1 Pseudonocardiaceae bacterium | reverse complement strand
GGTGCGGGTGCAGCCCGACCGGCCGGTGCCCTACCGGGCCGGGCAGTACGTCAGCGTGGAGGTACCGCAGCGGCCGCGGCTGTGGCGCTACCTGTCTCCGGCGAACGCCCCGCGCCCGGACGGCGCGATCGAGTTCCACGTCCGCGCGGTGCCAGAAGGCTGGGTCAGCCGGTCGATCGTCGGTCACACCCAGCTCGGTGACACCTGGCGGATCGGCTCGCCGATGGGACGCATGGCGGTGGATCGGCAGTGCGGCCGAAACGTGCTGATGGTCGCCGGCGGCACCGGTGTGGCCCCCATGCGCGCCATCCTCGAGGAACTCACTAGTTGGGGCGCCAACCCGGACGTGACGATGTTCGTCGGCGGCCGTATCCGCGAAGACCTCCATGACCTCGACACACTCACCGCGATGACGATCACGAATCCCTGGCTGAGGGTGATTCCGGTGCTGGAGACGCGCCCGAGGGAGGCCGGGATCGAGCACGGGACGCTCGCCGATGTGGTCACCCGGTTCGGCGCCTGGGCGGACCGGGACGTCCTGGTCTGCGGCTCCCCGGCGATGATCAGAGCCACGGTGTCGCGGATGCTCGTCGCCGGTACCCCGCTGGATCGGATCTTCTACGACCCGTTCACCGTCGACTAGTTGCGCGCCCTTCAAGGGCTACCAACCCCCGTGTTGATCACCTTAAACAGCTACCAACCCCGTCAGCGCGATCCCTGGTTGAGAGCAGGGGTTGGTAGCTGTTGAGAGCACTCACAACCGGGGTTGGCGGTACTTGAAGAGCTACCTACGGGGGCGCCAAATGACTAGTGCTGTTTCGGTGCGGGGGCGCACCGGTACGAGGTCGCGGCGGTAGGAGGCGTGCACGGCTGCGGCGGCCTGCTCGGCGAGGACCTGAGCGCGAGCCAGTTCGGTACGAGCCTCGTCCAGTTCCGCAGCGAGCTCAGCCATCCTGAAGCGCAGCGCCTCCACCTGGTTCTCCAGGTCGATGATCCGCTTGATCCCAGCCAGGTTGACCCCATGGTCCTGGGACAGCCGCTGCACCTCCTGCAGCAGTTCGATGTCACGCGCCGAATACCGGCGGCCACCGCCTGGGCTACGACCCGGCGAGACCAGCCCCAGCCGGTCATAGCCGCGCAGTGTCTGCGCGTGCATCCCCGCCAGCTCAGCCGCGACGGAGATCACGAAGATCGGAGTGTCCTGGTCCGCGCCCGGCGGGGTCGGAACGATCATCGCGCCGCTCCCTGATCCTGTGCACGAGCGAACAAGTTGGCCCGTGGGTCTTGCCCTGAGGTGGCCTGCGCGTAGGCCTCCAGGGCATCCTTCGCCGCCCGGTCCAGTTTGGCCGGTACCTCGACCTGCAAAGTCACCAGCAGATCGCCGGACCGCCCCTGCCGTCCGGTGATCCCCTTGCCGCGCACCCGCAGCGTGCGACCGTTGGCGGTGCCGGCCGGGACCTTGAGCGACACGGTGCCGTCCATGGTGGGCACGGTCAGCTTCGTGCCCATGACCAGCTCAGGGAAGGACACCGGCACCACCAGCGTGAGGTCGTCACCGGAGCGCCCGAAAATCGGATGTGGGGTGACGTGCACCAGTACGTAGAGGTCCCCGGCGGGTGCCCCGTGCATGCCTGGCTCACCCTGCCCGGCCAGCCGGATCCGCTGACCATCGGCGACCCCGGCGGGGATCCGCATGGTCAACGTGCGGTGCCGGTTCGACACGCCCCGCCCGCCGCACTCGGCACACGGGTCCTCGATGATCCGTCCCGTGCCGCGGCAGTCACGGCACGGCTC
>JBGSWT010000765.1:0-9647 GCA_041751815.1 Pseudonocardiaceae bacterium | reverse complement strand
GCCGGCGGTGCGGTGATCGTACCGGCGACGGTGGCCCTGATGCGGATCGAGCTGCCTCCTGAGCGCAGGGGCCGAGCGTTCGGCACGTTTGGAGCGGTCATGTCGCTCGCGGCCGGGATCGGGCCGGTGGTCGGCGGTGAGCTGGTCCGGGTGTTCGGGTGGCCGAGCATCTTCCTGGCTAACCTGCCGGTGATCGCCGTCTCAGCGATACTGGCGGCGACGGCGAAGCATGCGCCCGTGGCGGTGGATCGCCCCGCCCCCCCGCGGTTCGACTGGGTTGGCACAGTGCTGCTCGCCGCGACGCTCACGTCGCTCGTGCTGGGCCTGCAGGTCACGGGGGCCGGCTCGATAGTGCTCATCGGTACCTGCCTTGCGCTGCTCGTGCCGTTCGCCTGGCGGGAACGGCGTGCGGCGGATCCGGTCGTCGCGTTCTCGCTGTTCAGGTCCCGGCCGTTCGCGGCGGGCACCCTGCTGGTGGCACTGCAGAACCTGGTGATGTACACGTTGCTGTTCGAGCTTCCGCTGGTCCTCGCGGCGCTGCTGTCCTTGGATGCCGCGGCCACTGGCCGGCTGCTGATCTTCATGATGTTGGCGATGGTGGTCACCTCGCTGGTGGCCGGCCGGCTGACGGACTGGTTCGGATCGCGGCCGGTCGCGATCGTCGGTTCGGTGGTTTGTCTGGCAGGCCTGGGCGTGCTGGCTGCCGGCGACCTCTCGACGCTCGGCCAGGTGCCGTGGGCGCTGGCGATCCTCGGAATCGGCATTGGGCTGGTCACGCCGGCGGCTCAGAACGCCTCACTCAGCGCGGTTGCCCAGGAACGCAGCGGCATGGCCGCCGGGGTGAGCTCGACGATGCGCTACCTCGGCGGCATCATCGGCATCGCCATCCTCGGCCGCCTACTCGACCTCAGCGGCGACCGTGGTGACATCATCAGCGAGCACCGCACCATGCTCGTGGTGTTCGCCGCGACGCTGCTGGTGGGATTGGTATGTGCGGCGCTGCTTCCCGGCCGGCGTCCGACTTCTTCCGAGTTGCCGGCCCCCGGCCGCGTGTCTGGAGCGAACGACTCGGCGTGACACCGTGTGACTTCGCACATGTCGCGGCGGGATGATTCTAAGCTCCTCACATGGCGCGATACTTCGATGTGCATCCGGTTGACCCGCAACGGCGTGCGATCGGTCAGGTGGTCGACCTGGTCCGCGACGGCGGGCTCATCGCCTACCCCACCGACTCCTGCTTCGCCCTGGGCTGCCAGCTCGGCAACTCCGACGGCCTGCGCCGGATCCGCGAGATCCGCGACCTCGACGACAAGCACCACTTCACCCTGATGTGCCGCGACTTCGCCCAGCTCGGCCAGTTCGTGCACCTCAGCAACACGGTGTTCCGGCTGATCAAAGCCTCGACCCCAGGCAGCTACACGTTCATCCTGCCCGCGACCAAGGAGGTCCCGCGCGGGCTGCTGCGCCCGAAGAAGAAGACTGTCGGGGTGCGGATCCCCCAGCACGCCGTCGCGCAGGCACTGCTCGCCGAGCTGCAGCAGCCGCTGCTGTCGTCCACGCTGCTGCTGCCGGACGAGCCCGCACCGCTGACCCAGGGTTGGGAGATCACGGAGCGGCTCGACCACGCGGTCGACGCGGTCGTCGACTCGGGCGACTGCGGCATCGAGCCGACGACCGTGATCGACCTCTGCGGATCCGAACCCGAAATCGTGCGCCGGGCGCCAGCGACCTGTCCCCATTCGAGTAGCGCTCAGGCCGCTGCGGCATCGCGCCTGGTCGCCTCGTCCAGCGCTTCCAGATAGCCGTCGCGGTAACCCGTCTGGTCGGGGTGATACGGCCCGACGGACGGGGGCACGCTCGGACCGTTGATCCATGGATCAGCCGAGCACACTCCATGGCTGGCAAACCGGTTCCGCACATCGGCGAAGCTGAACCCGGCCTGCTGGCTGGTGGACTGGATGACGTCATTGAGGACGTCAGCGCCCTCGTTGAGTTTCTGACGGCGGGCCAGGTTCGGCACCCCTGGCTCAGCGCAGTTCGGCGCAAGGTCGAACAGCCGCGGATAGCCCAGCACGATGACCTGGGCCTGCGGCGCGGCGCGGCGGATCTCAGCGTAGGTACGGGTCAGCCGGTCCCGCAGCACGGTCCGCTCGAAAGCCTCCGCAGCGTCGACCGCAGCGAAACACGTACGATCGCTTTCTGCGACCGTGCAGGTCCCCACTACCGGCCCGAATCCCGCGTCATTACCGCCGATGGTGATCGTCACCAGATCGGTGCCGGGCTGCAAGGCCGAGATCTGGTTGGCCATCACGTCGGCGGTCTTGGCCCCGGAACAGGCCACGAATCCGAAACTGGCTGGCCGGTGCTCGGCTGCCCACAGCGGCGGGTAGGACAGCGGGCTGCGGGCACAGGCCCCGCTTGCCGAGTCATAGACGCCGGTGCCCACCCCGGAGGAGTAGGAATCGCCCAAGGCGACGTAATCCATCGCGCCGGTAATCGGCGCTTGGCGCAAGCCCTCCTCAGCAGCCGCGCTCGAAGTGGTAGCCGTTACCACCCCGACTACCCCCACTAGCAGCATCACGAGGCGACCTACCCACCCCCGCTGGTCCGGGCGCTGACCAGACAGGTCCTGACCGACGTGCTGTCCGAGGATCATCCTCGGTAGCACCCTGGTCTCCACCATGAACACCATCCCTAGCCTTAGGGTCCTGCTCAGCGGAGCAGGCCGGATTTGCTGTACCTCGGATCAGCGAAAGGCAGTTCTGGAGAAAGATAAGCATCCCAAGCTGTAGCTGTCAGTAACCATCGGCGGCGAGTCGCTGGTTTCGCACGGGTCTAACCAGCTACAACTTGAATCACCGGCCCGGCTGCAGCGTGGCCCGTCCGGGACCGCAACAGGCTCTCACTTGGTCATCGTCACCACGACGGTCTGGTCCGAGCGGACCTCAGTGCCGGCCTTCGGCTCAATCTTGGTGACCGTCCAGTTCGCCGGATTGAGGACAACCTGTCTTCCGGACGTCGTGGCGGCAGCCATCTCGACCTTCGTCAGGCCGAGGCTGCGCAGGGTGTCCTGGGCGATGGCGCCATTCTGACCGACGACATCAGGCAGCGTGACGATGCTCGGCGCTACCGGCGCGGCGGAGGCAGGGGCAGCGGGAACCGGGGCAGTGGGGGCAGGGACCTGGACAGTGACGGTGGCCGGGGCGGTCGCCGGGGGACCGCCGCAGCCAGCAAGCAGCAGAAGAACCGCTGTGGTGGCGGTGAGAGTCGAAGTCGCGCCGCGCCTCACGGTGAGCAGTGATTGCTTGATCGCGGATGAGGTCAAGGACTGGGAAGTGGCCGGGCCGGTCATGAGTCGTGCCTTTCGGAGGCGTCAAGGCGGCCAGCCTCGTGGTGAGGGCAACCATCAGCAGGTCGTTCATGGCGATGTTGCGGTTACGCCTCGGCGCACTGCATGAACATCGAAGCAGGCTAGGCCATCGGGGCAACACCGAAAGTCGTGGTCCTCGGTGCTGGCGAGGTGGATGCGTGCGGTCACAGCAGCGCGTCATGTCTCACCCGCTGCACCCGCAGGTCCGGTGGTCCGGTGGTCCGGTGGTCCGGTGGTCCGGTGGCGGACGCTCACGTTCCCGGAGACCAACGTCCGGACCTATGTCGTTGACAGAATGGGCTGAACGACCTGTGCTTTCTGCCCTCGATATCGTCTAAGCCGTGTCCCGCGGATCACGGGCGGGTCACTAGCCGGGACTTGGGTGCCCTTGGCTCCCCCAAACTCAACACCAGAGCTGAGCGGTCGACATGGAACAGCACTGCTGTTGAGTTGGGGAACCCCAGAGTGAGGGTCGAGCTTGAAGGGACGGTGCTAGTCACCGCCTCCGCCGCCACAGCGCGCGCAGCGCCACGACCGTAACGAAACGCCAGCGCGCACAGCGCAGGCGCCCGCCGGTGGATTGCTGGGCACCGTCACCCGTCGCCTGGCCGCTCTGCATGTGCCGAGTTCGACGTCAGAGCTGCTCATCATGCCCGGGACAGCTCTCCTGTCGAACTCGGCGCACTCAGAGCGAACCAGCTGGCGTCCAGAGCGCTTCAGCAACCCAAGAATTCTGCATAAATCTCATGGTCCCCGCGTACCCCATCTCCTCGGCATCCATTCGGATCCAGGACGTCAGAACGCCGCTGAGCACCACGGGACACCGCGGGCGTCGAGCTCGGATAGATCCACAGGCAGCGCCGACGAGTACGCAGAAAGAGGCCCGGCCGAACGGCCGGGCCTCTTGAGGGAATGAACCTGTCTTGATTCCGATGTACGCCCAAAACGTCGTGGCGACCACCTCCATCTCGACCGTTCCTCAACCTCCTGAGTATCTGTGCACCTGCCCTTGCGCTTGCCTCGTGCGAGCGCTCTATGGACTGATCACCGTTATTGTGGACGTACTGTATAACATCCACAGTCTGCGCTGTCAAGCCGCCAGCCCGCTGCCATTCCCTCCGCTGGCGCTCGGAGCACCATCCGTGCGAGTTGACGATCCCACTGCACTGAGGCCAGCACACGCACCCGTTGCGGTACTAGGCCTCAGCGCACCAAACCCGACTGAAGTCGATCAGCTGGTGGTCGCCAGAAGTTCTGAACGAGTTGGCTAAACGCCTCGGCCCGCTCGATTTGCGGCATATGCCCGGTGTCGGGGAACAGGTAGGTGCGTGCGTGCGGCAGGCCTGTGCGGGCCGCGTCGAGGTGAGCGGCGGGCAGGATGAGGTCACGATCGCCCCACACGACGAGGGTGGGTATGTCCAGGCTGGCGACCGCACGCAGCAGCGTCTGCCGCCATTGCGGGCGGACACCGCGGAATGTGCCCAGGCTGCGGACGGTCTCCAGCAACACCCTCGCAGCGTGCGGTCGTTGCGCCAGCGCAAAGGTGTGCGCGACGCGCGCCTCGGTGGCGAACGCCGGATCGTGGAACAAGCTGTGCTCCACCCGGTGCGCGCTCTCACGACTCGGCCGTAGCAGGAACCGGCCCACTGGACGGATCGCGAGCAGGCGCAGGGCGATCGTGACTTCCCGTCCGAAGCCCGCACTGTTGACCAGGACCAGGCTGGCGACCCGTTCGGGGCCGTGAACGGCCAGCTGCATGGCCACCGCGCCGCCAAGGGAGTTACCGACAAGGTGTGCCGGTTCGGTGATTCCGACCGCATCGAGGAAATCCGCGACGGAACTGGCGAGAGCCGGCAGGGTGTAAAGCTCCGCGAGCGGTTCAGACCTGCCGTAGCCAGGCAGATCCACGCTGTACACCCGGTAACGGTCACGCAGCAGTTCGTGCTGTTCACTCCAGTCTTCAAGGCTGCGGCCGATACCGTGCAGCAGGACCACCGGACTGCCCGCACCGTCCACCCGGTACCGGACCTGTCGGCCGCCAACGGTGACCTCCGACGTCACCGGCGACCGCGACATCTTGCTCATGCGCGCCTCCCAGCACACGTCGTCAGCTCGAGCTGACCTGCCGTGGTGCCGGACTCGTCCAGGCACGCGCCGCGGCCGCGAGGATCTTCCCGTAGGAGCCCGGCAGCAGCAGAGCCAACAGGGCTGGAATCTTCGCCGACCACCCGATGAGTACGCGCCCACTGCGCCGCTCGATGGCATCGATGATGACGGCGGCAGCATCGGCGGGGTCGATGGTGAGCAGGGTGGCGAACTGCGTGCGGTGGCCTTCCTCCTCCTCGCGGGACACCCCGCTACCGACGCGCGCCGACTCAAGGATCCGGGTGCGAATGCCCCCCGGATGGACCGACGTGACGCCGACCCCGTTGTCGGCCAGCTCATGGCGCAGCGCTTCGGTGAACCCGCGGACAGCGAACTTGCTGGCCGCATAGGCGGCCTGGCCGGCGGGAGCGATGAGACCGAACAGGCTGGAAACGTTGGCAAGATGCGAGCCGGGTTCCGCCTTCAACGCCGGCAGCAGGATATGGGTCAACCGAACCGTCGCCCGGAAGTTGATGTCGATGACCCAGTTGAACTCCTCCAGGGTCACCTGATCGAACCGTCCGTCAAGCGCCACACCGGCGTTGTTCACCAGCAACCGGATCCGCGGATGGTCTTGCAGCACCGCGTGGGCCACCTGCGTGGTCGCATCGCCGTCAGCAAGGTCCACCACGTGGGTCTCGATGCGCAGCGCGGGATCGGCGCCACCGATGGCTACCGCCACACCCGAAAGCCGCTCGGCGTCCCGGTCGAGCAGGACCAGATGGCTCCCGCGTCGAGCGAGCGCGGGTGCCAGCGCCTCACCGATCCCGCTGGCGGCCCCGGTGACAACGGCGGTACCGCCGGCGAAGACGTACCTCTGCATGCGAAGCCTTCCGGTGTGCCGATATTGGAAGAGGTCAGGCGAGAGAAGCCTCCGCCGCGCGGGCCGCTGCTGGTGCACGGGTGAACTGCACACCCTCGTCCTCAAGCGCGCCGTGCCGCATGAGCAGCACGTCGCGCGGATAGTTCTGGTACAGCCGCCACGGGGCAACGGGTCCCTGCTTGGGTAGCACCGCCACACTGCGCAGCACGTAGCCGGCCTGCAGGTCGATGAGCGGCTCCCGCTGCGGCGCGTCCGGCGCCACTGGCGTGCAAACCTGATAGCCACGCTGGTTCATATGGTTGAGCAGCCGGCAGATGTACTCGCTGACCAGATCACCCTTCAGCGTCCACGACGCGTGGGTGTAGCCGAGGGTCAGGGCGAAGTTCGGCACGCCGGACAGCATCATGCCCTTGTAGGCCACGGTGCGGCTGACGTCGATGTCACGGCCGTCGACGTTCAGCGTCATGCCGCCAATCGCCAGCAGGTTCAGGCCGGTGGCGGTGACCACGATGTCGGCTTCCAGCTCCGTCCCGGACACCAGCCTGATCCCGTGCTCGGTGAACGTCTCGATGTGGTCAGTCACGAGCGACGCCCGGCCGCTGCTGATCGCCTTGAACAGGTCACCATCCGGCACCAGACACAGTCGCTGAGCCCACGGGTTGTACCGCGGCGTGAAGTGGATGTCGACGTCATAGCCTTTGGGCAGCTGGACCGCAGCGCCCTTACGGAGCAACGCCTTGATCACGCCAGGGGCGCGGCGGCTGAGCTGAAAGGTGAGCGTCGCGAGAAGGGCGTTCTTCCACCGGATGACGGGGTAGGCGACTTTGGGTGGCAGCCTGCGGCGCAGTAAGTCGGCGACAACGTCCTTTGACGGCAGCGACAGCATGTAGCTGGGTGAACGCTGCAGCATCGTCACGTGCGCGGCCTCATCGGCCAGCGCGGGGACGAGGGTTACCGCGGTCGCGCCGCTGCCGATGACGACCACCCGCCTGCCTGCGTAGTCCACGTCGTCGGGCCATTGCTGCGGGTGCACGATCTGCCCAGTGAAGCGTTCAGTGCCTGGAAACTGCGGGGTGTAGCCCTCGTCGTAGCGGTAGTAGCCGGAGCAGACGAGCAGGAAGCCGCACGTCAGCACAACGGACTCGCCGGTGTCAGTCCTGCGCGCCTCAATGGTCCAGCGGGCATCGTCGCTTGACCACTGAGCCCGCACGACCCGGTGATGGAAGCGGATATGCTCCTCCACGCCGTGCTCGCGCGCGGTCTCACGGATATACCGACAGATCGAGTCCCCGTCGGCGATGGCCTTCACACCCGTCCATGGGCGAAACGAATAGCTCAGCGTGAACATGTCCGAGTCCGAGCGCACCCCTGGATATCGGAACAGATCCCAGGTACCGCCGATACTCCCGCGGGCCTCCAGGATCGCGAACGTCTTGTCCGGGCTGCGCCGCCGCAGGTGGCAGGCGGCGCCGATCCCGGACAAACCGGCACCCACGATCAGCACATCGACGTGGTCGAGCTGCACGCCTTCACCCCACTTCACGCAGTGAACCGCTCGTTGACTCCAAGGGTATCGACATCAAGTCGAAAATGCCAACAGTATGTTGATAAACTCGACGGCGTGTAGGGTGTGCCTATGAGCGCAGCCTCCACCGCGGTCGACACAGGTACATCCACGGGTCGCGGGACATCCAGAGGCCGGCGTACGCCTCGGCCCTCTGGCGACGAGCGGCAGCTGGCGATCCTCGCCACGGCCGAGCGACTGCTGGAGGACCGGACGCTCAGCGAGATCTCCATCGACGACCTCGCCCGTGGGGCGGGCATCTCCCGGCCCACGTTCTACTTCTACTTCGCCTCGAAGGACGCGGTCCTGCTCACGCTGCTCGACCGCGTCGTCGAACAGGGACAAACAGCCGCCGGTGACGTGCTCGACCACCTCGCTGACGATCCACGGGCGCGGTGGCGGGAAGCCATCAGCGCCTTCTACGAGGCCTTCCGGTCGCATCGAGCGGTCACCCTTGCCTGCGCACAGGTGCGCGCCACGAATGCCGAGGTACGCCAGTTGTGGGCCACTGTGATGGAAGGATGGGTGCGCCGCACTGCCACCGCCATCGACGCGGAGCGTGAACGGGGCGCCGCGCCCGCAGGGTTGCCCGCTCGAGACCTGGCGGTCGCCCTCAACTCGATGAACGAGCGAGTACTGTATGCAACCTTCTCCAACGAGGGACCCGCCGTTGCCGAATCCAGCGTCGTCGACGTACTACTCGGAATTTGGCTCAACAGCATCTACCAGACGACCACACCCTGACACCTGCGCAGGTAGAGCGGTAGCCGCCGCTAGCCGGTAGGCCACTTGGTGAGCGCTGCGCGGGCGAAAGTGACTCCGTCCGGTGTCGACCGTTCTCCTTGGTCGACACCGCGTTCATCGGTGAAGGCTCCCAGTCGCCGGAGCACGGCTGTGGTGTTCCAGGCGGCGTAGCTGGCCATCGAGCCCGTCAGCGAGGTGCCATCGCCGCTCATCCAGCCGATCGCGCCGAGAAGATCAGCGACGGTCGCATTCAGGTCGCCCGTGATCTGGGCGGCGGTCGCGACCAGGACAATGAGCCCGGCTTGCGTCTGGCAGGCATCGGTGGAGCGGGGCGGTGTCTTCGCAGCGAGCAGCCACCACAATGCCACCGGATCACAGCACATGGTGCGTCCTTGAGCCGTGATCAAGAGTTTCCCCCGGTGCTTGCGCAGCAGCCCCGCCTTCTGGGCCGACTCGCGCAGGTCCAGCACCGGCAAGGTCTGGCTCTCGCGGTTTCCCTTGCCGATCCACTCCGTCGCCAAGCCGAGTTCTGCCACTGCGGCTTCGACATGGACAGGCGGGAGGTAACCAGCGCTGGTCAGCGTGATGCCATCGGTGCCGACGCGATCCAGCAGCCAGGTGTAGGGATGGACCATCCGGGCCGCGGTCTCGGTGTCGACCTGCACCGGCTGGCCCAAGGCAGCGTCGCCGATCAGTCGTCGCAGCCGCCGTTTGCCGTTGCTGGTCCGGATGGCGTGGAGGAGTTCGTCGAGCGGCTCGGGAAGGTCGATCTGCGATGTAGTGTCATCGAGACCGAGATCGGCGAGCACGTTGTTGATCTCGTCGATGTCGAAGGTGGTGGGACTGAAAAGTGCCGGGTCGGCATCGAGGCTGAATTGGCCCGTGTACTCCGCAACCGCGTCAGTGTGATCGGCGTGAGTCGGGTCGGTAGCTGCGGAGATCAGCTCGTAGCCGGAGACGCCGCCGCAGTCCTCGGCGGGTCCGGGGCGCCGCCCGGCGGT
>JBGSWT010000764.1:0-2098 GCA_041751815.1 Pseudonocardiaceae bacterium | reverse complement strand
TGATCGGCCGCATGGATCGCCTCCCGCATCGCCGTGACCGGCCCGTTGCCCGCGTGCAGCGCAGCCGCCATCACCTCGGCGGCGACCTCGGCGGCGGTCGTGGAAGCCTCGTCGGCGCGGTCCGCCGACGACACCCCGTCACAGACGACCGCGACCACCGTGCCGTGCTGCCCTGACCCAGGGCCGGCGCCAAGGCCGGGATCGAGGTGGCGCAGCGCCAAGGCGTCCTCATTGCGGTGGTGACGCCGACCCCGATCGCTGACCCCGGCGGCAACTCCGACGTCGACCTCGACGCGGTCTTGCAGCTGGTCGGCCATCCGGGCGCCGCATTCCACGCAGAACCGATCCTGAGGATCCACCGGCTCGGCGCAGTGTGGACAGCTCTGCCTGGACATGGTCTCAATGACCCCCGTCACTGACCCGCGATTGTGGCGACGAGGTACCTGCGCACCGCCTCGACCGCCGCCTTCGGCTCCCGAATGCCGGTGTAGGCGGCAAAGATCTGCTGCTGCATCTCCGCGCTGATCGTGGTCCACTCCGGCGTGGCCGGCCGCGGCTTGGCCGTCGGCAACACCGTGGCCAGCAGCGCCATCATGGGGTCACTCCCCACGTCCTGGTAAGCCGCCGCCATCGTCGGCGCCAGCGAATGCCGCCGGGCCAGCGACAGCTGCATCTCCCGGGAGGTCGAGACGAACCTGACGAACTCGGTCGCCGCGGGAATGTCGCGCGAGAAGGCGCTCACCACGAGGTTGTGACCACCCAACATGGCGACCGACCCGAGTCCGGTGAACGCCGGGAGCGGCGCGATGCCGACCTTCCCCACAACCTGACTGTCCGGATCCGTACGATTCATCTGCTGGTAGGCGTACGGCCACGAGCGCATGAACACCGCCTCACCGGACTGGAAGGTCCGGCGAGCATCTTCCAGCGTCATCGTGTTGAACCCCAGGGCGTAAACGCCCTGGAGAAACGCCGTCCGCATGAAGTCGGCGGCTTCTTGGGCCTTGTCGAGCTGGAATCGCACCGACTGGCCATCGCTGTCGAGCACGTCACCGCCGAGGCCCCAGAAGTACTCGAGGTACTGCACCACCAGCCCCTCATACTGCGCGCCGTCGGCGACAAACGACGCGATGCCGTTACGCTCGCCCACCCGGCGCCCGACGTCGATCAGTTCCTGCCAGGTCGTCGGCGGCGTGTCCACCAGATCTGCGCGGTAGTACAGGATCCCCGCGTCGGTGACGTACGGCGCTGCCCACAGCTTCCCCTGCCAGACCGCAACCTTCAGCGGGCCGGGCAGCGACACCTGTTCGATCTCCGGGCGCAGATCCTGCAGATCCACCAGCCACCCACGCTGCGCGAACTCCGGGATCCAGCTCACATCGAGATCGACGATGTCGAACTGGTTGAGGCGGGCGTTGAGCTCCAACGCCAGCAACTGATGCGTGGTGTTGACGGACTCCGATGGCAGCGGCTCGACCCGCACTTTCGGCCCATTCGGGTGCAGCCGATTCCACTGCTTCACGATGTCCAGGGCGGGGGCCTGGTCCGCGGCGGAGATCCCGCCGGTGGCCCACACCAACTCCGCCGCCGAATCGGAGTCGGTTGCCCGCACGCAGCCGGCGGCGACCAGAACGGCCGCAGTCAGTACCGCCCGCCGGCTTAGCAACGTGGGCTTGCTCATCATGTCCAGCTCCGGTTGCGGCGGTCGTTGGCCTTGTCGACGAAGGCGATCCGTTCCGCTGTGGTGGGGGCCAGCCGGGCAAGCTCGCGGTAGGCGGACTCCAGGCGCTCCCGCACGCCGCGCTCGTTGAGTCGATGGCCGAGCACAGTGGCGGGGATGGGGGTCGCTGCCCCGTGCGGCCACGGTCGGCCGGCATGTTCCCAAGTCAGCACGGTTTCAAGTACTTCTGCGATGGCCAGCGCACGCCGCTGGTCATCCAGTTCCAGGCTGGCCAACTGCTCGGCCGCGGTGAAGAAGTCAGCGATCGGGGGCTGCCCGTTCGCGCATCCACGTGCCCGGCTCAGGATCGCGCAGAGCCGGGCTGTGACGGCGTAGCGGGAGCTCTCCGGCACGGCCTCCAGTGCCGCGGCCGTGCCG
>JBGSWT010000763.1:0-1771 GCA_041751815.1 Pseudonocardiaceae bacterium | reverse complement strand
CCCGCTGCGCACTGAACTCCTGGGCCGGCGCCGATGCAGATACTGGGCTCGGCGGTCGCTCGGACAGCAGCGTGAGCACCGCGACCACGACGACGAACAGCGCGCCCAATGCGGCCGCCGCCCGGTTACCCGTGATGGCTGCCAACGCAGAACTCGTTGCCGTCCGGATCAGTCATGACCGTCCACCACAACCCCGGCGCTGTGTGTTCGGCGACGACCGATGCGCCCAGTCCAGTGAGCCGGGTGACTTCGGCCGCCCGGTCATCGGCACGCAGGTCCAGATGCACTCGATTCTTGCCGGCGCGGGGTTCGGGCACTTGCTGCAGACCGAGCGCCGGCGTCCCCGCCAGCAGCACAAACCCGCCGTAGTCGCCGGCCACCGTGGTGCCCAGCGCTGCGGTCCAGAACCCGGCCAGTGACTGCGGATCCGTGCAGTCGGTGGTCACCATGCCGATCGAGAGACTCATGCCCGCGACGGTAATCGGCAGGACTGACATCCTGAGGCGACGGATACGCTGCGGCCCTGGGAGGGTGGCGTCCGAGGAGCTCGAAAAGCATGATCACCAGGCTGTCAACGTTGTTCCTGCGGACGTTACGCGAGGATCCGGCCGACGCCGACGTGCCCAGTCACAAGCTGCTGGTGCGTGCCGGATACGTCCGGCGGGTCGCTCCGGGGGTCTACTCATGGCTGCCGTTGGGCCTGCGGGTGCTGCGCAACATCGAGGCCGTGGTGCGCCAGGAGATGGACGCGATCGGCGCCCAGGAGATCCAGTTCCCTGCCCTGCTGCCCCGGGAGCCCTACCAGGCCACCGGCCGCTGGACCGAGTTCGGCGCCAATCTGTTCCGGCTGCGCGACCGCAAGGGTGGCGACTACCTGCTCGGCCCCACCCACGAGGAGCTGTTCACGCTCACCGTCAAGGGCGAGCTCAGCTCCTACAAGGACTATCCGGTAATCCTCTATCAGGTACAGGCCAAGTACCGCGACGAGGAGCGCCCCCGCGGCGGAATCTTGCGCGGTCGGGAGTTCTTGATGAAGGACTCGTACTCATTCGACCTCTCCGGGGAGGGATTGGCGCACTCTTACCGGCTCCACCGGGACGCCTACATCAAGATCTTCGACCGGCTCAGGCTCCGGTACGTGATCGTGTCGGCGAGATCCGGAGCGATGGGCGGCTCAGCCAGCGAAGAGTTCCTTGCCGAAGCCGACACCGGCGAGGACACCTTTGTGCGCAGCACCGCGTCCGGGTACGCAGCCAACGTGGAGGCGGTGACCACCCCGGCGCCACCGGAGGTGCCCATCGAAGGGCTGCCGCCGGCCCAGATCCTGCATACTCCCAACACCCCGACCATCGACGCGCTGGTTGCACACCTCAACGGGGCAGGTTTGGGTCGCACTTTCAGCGCCGCGGACACCCTGAAGAACGTCATGGTCAAGACCCGGGCACCCGGCGCGCGGGACTGCTGGACTCTGCTCGGTGTCGGGATCCCCGGCGATCGCGAGGTCGACATGAAGCGGCTGGCGGCCGCGGTATACCCGGCCGAGATAGCGCTGCTCGACGATGTCGACTTCGCCGCGCACCCGTTCCTGGTTAAGGGCTACATCGGACCAGCAGCGCTGGCGGCGAACGGCGTGCGCTACGTCGTCGATCCACGAGTCGTGCGGGGCACGGCCTGGGCGACCGGCGCCGACCGGCCCGACCACCACGTCGTCGATCTGCTCTGCGGCCGGGACTTCGTCCCCGACGGCACGATCGAGGCGGCGCAGGTCCAC
>JBGSWT010000762.1:0-3611 GCA_041751815.1 Pseudonocardiaceae bacterium | reverse complement strand
CCGCCGTTGCCGCCGGTGCCTTGGCGGTCGCCGGCAACTCGTTGCAGGCCAACACGGCAGTCGGGTCCGAGACCATCGCCGAGGTCGCGCCGGCCGCGCTGAACGGCCCGTCGCTGGAACCCGAGATTCTGCAACTCAGGCCGGCTAGCGATCCCGCCGTCGGAGTGCAGGCGTTGCGTCGTGCTGTCGAGAAGGCTGAGCAAGCGGCGGCCTACCAGGAAGCTGTGGAAAACCGCCTGGGCGCCCCTTACAAGGCAGGCAATAGCCACAGCCTGGACGGCTGGATCGCCAAAGCGCTCGGGCTGATGGGTCTGCCCCAAGCTCTGTCAAAGGGCGTTAAGACGATCATCATGCACGAGTCCGGGGGCGACCCAGACGCGATCAACAACTGGGACAGCAACGCCAAAGCGGGCATCCCTTCGCAGGGGCTCATGCAGACCATCCCCAGCACCTTCAAAGCCTGCGTACTGTCTGACCTGGCCGACCGCTCGATCACCGACCCGGTGGCAAACATCACCGCGGGGATTCGTAGCATGATCACGCACCACGGCCTCGGCGCCGTGATGAACGGTGGGCGGCGGGACGGCAGCGGCAACTACCTTGGTTACGGCGGAGCTGGCTGCCCGTCCTATGACCTTGACAAGTACGCGTCGCAACTACACAAACTCTGGACCGACGAGCCGCTGCCCGGCGCGGTCAAAGCAGAGGATGCCGAGGCAGCGGCTCGTACCGCGTCAGGACGATGACACGGCGTTCGCCCGACGGATGTAGTCGATCATTTCTGGTGACGGTCCGCCGTACTGCTGCTGGAGCATCTCGCTGTTGTCGGCCTGCATGCGATACAGCGAGTCGCGGAGTCCGGGGTCGCCGCCGTGGAAGAACTCCAGCAACTCCATCCAGCGCCGCGCCAGCGCCTGCACCTTCGGTGCGCCAGGGTCGGTGCCGGCGTCCAATTCGGCCTGCACCTGGGCGATGAGCTGCGGCCATTGCGCCATGACGCTTTCGGTGGCCTCCTCGCCGGCCTGCTCATGCCGCTGCGTCAAGGCCGCGAGCTGCTCCTCGGTGAAATAGCGTTTCATGGTGTCATCCACTTTCTTCACCTCTTCCATGAGAACGAGGAGGTCGGCGGAGCCTGGAGGTCCGACCGCCTGCACCGCGGCGACCATCGTGACCAGCCTGCGTCGCAGCGCGCGGATTGCTGCCAGCTGCTGATCGACATGCGCCAGGTGTTCCCGTAGCAAGTCGGCGAGATCCGGCTCACCGGTCAGCAGGTCGCGGATCACCTCCAGGGGTAGGCCCAGCTCGCGCAGCGCCACGATCCGGTACAGGCCGCGTACGTCCTGTTCGCCGTACAGCCGGTGCCCCGACGGCGTCCGCGCCGACGGGCACAGCAACCCGACCTGGTCGTAGTGGTGCAGCGTCCGCACGGTCAATCCGGTCAGCCGGGCAAGTTGCCCCACCTTCCAGGACTGCCCGCCGATGCCGGTCATTGCGCTCTCATCTCTCCTCGTGCCCCGCCGGTCGCGGTAGCACAACGGACGCTAAATCCTGCCGTTGCGTCAGGTTCAAGTGCTGGGCGGCCAACCGCAACCCGGCGTTGGGAAGGCTGCCGGGGCGATTGTCGTTGCCGAGTAGTGATGCCCAGATTGGGCGTCCTCGTCGTAGGAGTGTGCTGTGACGCAAGAGCAGGGTCAGGTGCAGCGAGTTCTGGTGGTGGCAGCGCATCCTGACGACGTGGACTTCGGGTCCGCCGGCACGATCGCCACCTGGACCGACGCGGGTCTTGAGGTGTCCTACTGCATCGTGACCGACGGGGACGCCGGTGGTTTCGATCCTCAGGTGCCCCGCTCGGCCATCGGCAGCATTCGGCAGGACGAGCAGCGCAAGGCAGCCGCCACGCTGGGCGTCACCGACGTCGAGTTCCTCGGTTATCCCGATGGCCGGCTCATGGTGAGTTTCGAACTGAGACGTGACATCACCCGCACCATCCGCAGAGTCCGCCCGGACCGAGTGGTGATTCCATCCCCGCAGCGCGACTTGCACAATCTCTACGGCAGCCACCCTGACCACCAAGCTGCCGGGGAAGCCGCGCTCTGTGCCGTCTACCCCGACGCCCGCAATCCGTTTGCGCACCCCGAACTCCTCGCCGACGAGGGGCTGGAAGCACACACCGTTCCCGAAGTGTGGGTGACGAGTGCGAATGACCGGGCCGACCATTACGTCGACATCACCGACACCTTTGACCGCAAGATCGCCGCACTGCGTGCGCACGTCAGCCAGACCGCGCATATGACGGCCCTCGAGGACCGGATGCGTGCTTGGGGTTCCATGCAGGCTCAGGCCGCTGGGCTGGCGGAGGGTCGGCTGGCGGAGGGTTACCTGGTGCTCGAGACCCGCTGATCTCTCAGGGACGCGGACCGGTTTGTCGGTGGGGCTATGCCTAGTCTTCGCTGCCCGTGAGCAGGACGTGGGCCACCAGCTCGGGATTGTCGTTCATCGGCACATGCCCGCAGCCGGGTAGTCGCAGGAGGCGGACGTGGGGGATCAGCCGGATGATCGTTTCGGCGCGGGGCCGCCGAAAAAGGAAGTCCCGGCCACCCCACGCGATGGTCACCGGCACGTCGGGTACCCGGCCGGTGAAGATGATTTTGTCTCCGGCCGCCAGACTGGGCGTGAAACCCACCGCGTTGACCATCGCCTGCATGTCCTCGAGCAACACGTGCGGTTGGAGCAGGTTCGGACGGCCGAACAGGAGGCCGCACATGAGCGTGCGTCCGGCCGCCGTCTGAGCGAGCCGGGTCGCGAGCGTCTGAGGCATGTACGTTGCGGTTCGGTGCACCGACCGCACCATGGTCAGCGATACCCGCCGCCCCATCGGGGTCCATAGTCCCGCCGGAGATAGCGCTGTCGCGCTGCGCGCCATCCCTTGTTGCGCCAAGACGAGCGACACCAGGCCACCCATCGAGTTCCCGGCTACGTGTGGCCGGTCCAGCCCTAGGCTCGCGAAAAATTTGCCCAGCACAGTTACCGCGGTGTCCAGCTCGTAGCGCAGGTGGTCCGGGAGCGGAGGGGACTCACCGAACCCTGGAAAGTCGAGGGAGATCACCTCGCGGTGCTTGGCCAACCGGTCGAGCACGGGATGCCACCCCTGCCGCCGGTGCCCGGCCCCGTGCAGCAGCACCAGCGGGGGACCCGCGCCGCACTTGTCGTAGGCCAGCTGCACACCAAGCACTGTATCGACAGCGGACCTGCGAGTAACTAGTGCTCTAGGGTGCGCAAGGAGAATAAGTGCTGCGCAACACCCTCGCTGGAATGAGAGAATCGCCGCTCGTGCGCGAATCGTTGGCCGACCGGGTCGTCCGCCGCCGTGCCGCCGTGCCGCAGATCGGTTACCCGCAGGCACTGCCGGTGAGCCAGTGCAAGGACGAGATTGCCGCGGCGATCCGCGATCATCAGGTGGTGATCGTGGCTGGGGAGACCGGGTCCGGGAAGACCACGCAGATTCCCAAAATTTGCCTGGAGCTGGGGCGTGGGATCCGAGGCACGATCGGGCACACCCAGCCGCGCCGGCTGGCGGCGCGCACGGTGGCCGAGCGCATCGCCGACGAGCT